>JBDTRV010000428.1:0-3202 GCA_039931475.1 Burkholderiales bacterium
CGAAATTCACGTTGCTCGCGGTCGCGATGATCGCGGCGGCGGTCGCGGCGCTCAAACCGGCCGACATACTGGCGCTGGTCGCCGCCTCGTTCTCGCTCTCGGCCGCCGCGTTCGTGCCGACGCTGTTGCTCGGCATTCTCTGGCGCGGCACGAGTCGGCGCGGCGCGGTGGCCGGGATGCTGGCCGGCTTCGGTGTCACGGCCTGGTACATCCTGATCAACGCCGCTGGCGTGCGCAGCTTCCTCGCGCTGCCCCCGCAGCCGCAGTTGTGGCTGGGCATTCAGCCCGTTTCGGCCGGTGTGTTCGGCGTGGCGGTCGGGTTCCTGGTGACGTGGTGCGTCAGCCTGCTCGAGCGGCGCAACCAAGGGGTTCATGCAAGCTTCTGAGCCGCGAGAAGGTCGTTGCGAAAGGACGTATCGCAGCGGTGCGTTCTCGCAGCGCGATGTCTTACACCAACTTTCGGTCAGTTACAGGCGCTTTGAGTAAATAGAAATTACTATCCAAGGCCAAAATTTGATAGCTCAGTCAATGAATCGACTCGCCAAATGCCTGCTGATCCTTACGCTCGTTGCAACGGCAGGCACTTCAGTCGTCGCCTGCGGTGGCGGCGGCAGCGACGACGCACTAAGTTCTGCCGACGCATCGCAAGAGGAGGCCGTGAAACGGCGCCACCGGCGACCGCAGGCTTCAGTTCCCACGGTCCCCTTGCCAACTCCAACTTCTGGCAAGACCCGCTGGCAACCGGCTGTGAGCGACACGTGGCAACTGCAACTCAGCAGCTCGCTCGATACGAGTTATTCCGCCGCCATCTACGTTGTAGATCTGTTCGATACGTCCACGCAAACCATCGGCATGCTTCGAAGCATGGGTCGGCGTGTGGTCTGCTATTTCTCCGCCGGCAGTTCGGAAAGCTGGCGGCCGGATTTCGCAACGTTCAACGCAAGTGATATGGCCCATCCGCTTTCCGGCTGGCCCGGCGAGCGGTGGCTTGATACACGATCGAAGAACGTGCGCCATATCATGACGCTGCGGCTTGATTTAGCGCGCGGCAAAGGATGCGACGGTGTCGATCCGGATAACGTGGATGGCTACACCAACAAGACCGAATTCCCGCTCGATGCGAAGACACAGCTCGAGTACAACCGGTTTCTTGCGCAGGAAGCCCATGCGCGGGGGTTGGCGATCGGTCTCAAAAACGATGTCGATCAACTCGCCGAACTCGAGCCCGACTTCGACTTTGCTGTCAACGAACAATGCGCTCAGTATGACGAATGCGATGGCTATCGCGTCTTCATCGGCAACGGCAAACCGGTGTTGCAGGTCGAGTACGCTGCCGAGTATCAGAACAACACGGGCGGCGCCCGGGATGGTTTGTGCAAAGCGGCCAATGCGGCGAACCGCCGTGCGCTGGTGCTGCCATTGCGACTTGATGCCGGCTATCGGCTCTCGTGCGACTGATCCGTGGCACGATCAACGGCCGCTTCGGCCTGGCGCGCTCTTGGTGTTGTTGGGATACAAACGCCGCGCGCTCGGTAGTCGAGAGGTTCGCGGCGGTTCTGACCCTGCGTTTGATGTTTCCCAACGTGCAAGACCAATGGCCGCTTGGGCAGCCAGGATTTGTCCCACACCCGGCCGGATGAGACAATCGCGGGTTAATGACAAATTCCTTTTCCAATCTTTCGCTGGCTGAACCGCTGGCGCGCGCCGTGGCCGAAATGGGCTACGAGACGATGACCCCGATCCAGGAGCAGGCGATTCCGGTCGTTTTGACTGGAATCGACGTGATGGGCGCGGCCCAAACCGGCACTGGCAAGACTGCGGCGTTTTCGCTTCCGTTGCTGCAGCGCCTGCTCAAGCACGAAAACTCCTCAGCCTCGCCGGCGCGCCATCCGGTGCGCGCGCTGGTGCTTCTGCCCACGCGCGAACTCGCGGTGCAGGTGGCAGAGCAGGTCGAGCTGTACGCCAAATACACCAAGCTGCGCAGCATGGTGGTGTTCGGCGGCATGGACATGAAGGCGCAAACGCTGGAGCTCAAGCGCGGCGTCGAAGTGCTGGTGGCAACGCCCGGCCGCCTGCTCGATCACATCGAAGCAAAGAACGCGGTGCTCAATCAGGTCGAATACGTGGTGCTCGACGAAGCCGATCGCATGCTCGACATCGGCTTTCTGCCCGATCTGCAGCGCATCCTGAGTTATCTGCCCAAGCAGCGCACCACGTTGTTGTTCTCGGCGACGTTCTCGCCCGAGATCAAGCGCCTTGCCAACAGCTACCTGAAGGAACCGGTCACGATCGAGGTCGCGCGCTCGAACGCCGCCGCGTCGACCGTAGAGCAGCATTTCTACAGCGTGACTGATGACGACAAACGTCGCGCGCTGCATCAGGTGCTCAAAAGCCGGGGGCTGAAGCAGGCGTTCGTCTTCGTCAACAGCAAGCTCGGCTGCGCAAGGCTGGCGCGGTCGCTCGAGCGCGAAGGCCTGAAGACCACCGCGCTGCACGGCGACAAGAGCCAGGAAGAACGGCTCAAGGCGCTCGAAGCGTTCAAGAGCGGCGAGGTCGATTTGCTGGTTTGCACCGACGTGGCCGCGCGAGGCCTCGACATCAAAGACGTGCCGGCGGTGTTCAACTTCGACATTCCGTTCAACGCTGAAGACTACGTGCACCGCATCGGGCGGACCGGCCGCGCCGGCCAGTCGGGCCTTGCGGTGAGCTTTGCCGGCGGCAAGAACGACGTGCGGCTGGTGTCCGACATTGAAAAGCTTCTGGCGACAAAAATAGAACTCGAAGCGATCGAATACGACGAAGACCGCCCGCGTGGCCGCATCAACGACGGGCGCCGCGCCTGGGGCGGCGACGACCCGCGCGACGTGCTCGATCAACCGGCATCCGCGCGCGTGCGCCGCGATGCGCGGCCGCAGCGGCCGAGCGCCCCGTCCGACCCGTTCTTCGAGCGCCCGTACGAAGCGCCGTCGGCCAACGACGAATCGGCGCCATCCTGGGAAGCCGCCGCCAAGGCGCCGGCCACGCGTGGCCTGTCGCCCAACATCAGGACTAGGCGCAAGGTGCCGGCGCTGTTCAAGTCGGCCTGAGTTGGCCGATGGTGGTGGCGCCTGGAGATCGCGCCTGACTTAGCGGCTGGCACTTGCGTGGAATCCTCGCGCAGAATGACGCCACCCTGCTGTTGAGTGAAGGTTTCGAGCAATTC
>JBDTRV010000429.1:0-3199 GCA_039931475.1 Burkholderiales bacterium
CTGGTGAAGATGCGCGTGTCGCAAATCAACGGCTGCGGCCATTGCCTGGACATGCACAGCAAGGAGGCCCGTGCGGCCGGCGAAACCGAGCAGCGGCTGTATGTATTGCCGGCGTGGCGCGAAGCGCCGTTTTACAGCGCGCGCGAACGCGCCGCGTTGAGCTGGGCCGAGGCGGTGACGTTGATCTCGAACAACGATCTGCCTGACGAGTTGTACGCGCAGGTGCGCGAGCAGTTCGACGAGAAGGGCCTGGTCGAGTTGACCCTGGCGATCATTGCGATCAATGGCTGGAACCGCATGGCGATTGCCTGCCGCGCGAACGTCGGCAGCTACGTCGTACCCAGTGCGGCCAAGTGATGGCGCGGCGCCGACCCGAGCCGCATTGGTAACGCGCAGCACCACGCGCGGCAAAGTCCTGCCGCGCGCGTTCTACCGACGCGATTCACGCGAGGTTGCCGTGGCGCTGTTGAACAAGGTGCTGGTCGGCGCCGACGGGCGCAGCGGACGTATTGTGGAAACCGAGGCGTATTGCGGCGCGCTTGATCCAGCCGCGCACACCTATCGCGGCAAGACTGCACGCAACGCGACGATGTTCGGGCCGCCGGGGAGGCTGTATGTGTATTTCAGCTACGGCATGCACTGGTGCTGCAATACGGTATGCGGTGAGGTCGGCGTGGGCATCGGTGTGCTGCTGCGCGCGCTGGCACCGCTGACCGGGCTGGATAAGATGCGGGCGGCGCGGTCGAAGGCGCATCGCGATCGGGACTTGTGCAGCGGCCCCGGGCGGCTGACCCAGGCGCTGGGCATCAGCGGCGTACACAATGGCATCGACCTGGTGACGGGCAATGGAGGCTTTTGCATTGTCGACGACGGCACGCCGCCGCCGCATGAGTTGGCGCCGACCGGGCGCATTGGCATCAGCCAAGGGGCCGGTGAAGCGTGGCGCTGGTATGTCCCCGGGGACACCAACGTGTCGCGGCGCTGAGGCGGAGCGCTGCCAGGCATCATCCGTTTGCACGATTCAGGAGCGCTAGAGCCACCCGCGCCGGGCAATGTGCTGACGTGCTGTTCGCGGCCTGTGCGAGACATCGAAATTGACTTGTAGGACAGGTACCCGGGATCGTCTGACTCGATATGTGGTTGCTCAATCTTCAACGCACGCCGCGTCTGATCCTGATCTGCGTCGTGCTCGGCGTGATCGGGGCGCTCGGGGCGCAGTTGTTCCTGTTCCTGCTGCATATGCTCGACATTCATGTTCTCGCCGCTGTCGGCGGCTACGACACGATCGATGTCGAGTCTGCCCATGCGATGGCCCAAGCGCCGAAGCCGTTCACGCACTGGTACTGGTGGATGCCGGTTTCGACCACGCTGGGCGGGCTGGCGGTGGGTCTGCTGATCTATGGGCTGGCGCCCGAGACCGAGGGCCACGGCACCGATGCCACGCTGATCGCCTTTCACCGCAACAACGGTCGGATGCGGGCGCGGGTGCCACTGATCAAGACGCTGGTCAGCGCGATCACCATCGGCACCGGCGGCTCCGGCGGGCGCGAGGGGCCGACGGCGCAGATCGCCTCGGGCGCCGGCGCGATCATCGCGCACCTGTTCAAGCTGCCCGATGATGAGCGCCGGATCGTGATCCTGATCGGCATGGCGGCCGGACTGTCGGCGATCTTCAAGAGCCCGTTGGGAACCGCGATCTTCGCCGTCGAGATCCTCTATTCGCGGATGGCCTTCGAGGGAGCAGCGCTGATCTTCACGCTGATCTCGGCCTCGGTCGCCTATTCCATCACCGGCATGTTCTCCGGCTATACGCCGCTGTTCCTGTTGCCGCAAAACAGCCGGGACTTGATCCCGATGGACCTGGTCTGGTTCACCTTGCTGGGCGTTCTGGCCGGCGGGGTGGGCGCGCTGATGCCCAGGATCTACTACGGGATCCGCGACTGGTTCGTGGCGCTGAAGGTGCCACGCGCGCTCAAGCCGGCGATCGGCGGGCTGGCAGTGGGCCTGATCGGCATCGCGCTACCACCGATTACCGGCGGCGGATACGGCTACATGCAGTTCGTGCTGCAGGGCGGGTCGGGGCTGGCAGTGTGGCTGTTGCTGCTCTTCACCTTCGGCAAGATCCTAACGCTTTCGCTCACCGTGGGCTCGGGCGGGTCCGGCGGGGTGTTCGGGCCGACGCTCTATGTCGGGGTCATGCTGGGCGGTACCTTTGCCGGCCTGCTGCACTTGCTTCACGTCGATATCGATGGCACCTGGCTGGCGGTTGTCGGCATGGCGGCCGTCTTTGCGGGAACCGCGCGCGTGCCCATCGCCGCGATGGTGATGGTGATCGAGATGACGGGCGGCTTCACGCTGATCATGCCGACGATGGTGGCCGTCGCCATCGCGTTTCTGGTGCAACTGCTGTTATCGCGGCATGCGAAGTATCCGACCATCTACGAATGGCAGAGCCGCACTCCCGCGGACAGCCCGGTCTACCGCGAGGTGTTCTATCAGACGGCGGCCGGTCTGCTGCGCCGTCAGAGTGTCCACCTCGACCGTGACATCCTGGACAGCGAGTTGCAGGCCGCACTGGACCGTGGCGAAGGCGTCGCGCTGCGCCTGCGCCAGGAACGGCTCTACAGCCTCTCGGTGCCGACCGGTTCGCCAGCGGCCGGCAAGGAGGTGCGCAGCCTGGGCCTGGCCGAGATGGGAGCGCTCATCGTCGGCGTGATCCGCGGTGAAGGCGAGATCATCCCCAACGGCGGCACGCGGTTGCAGGTCCACGACGGCCTGCTGGTGGCAGCGACCGACAAGTCGATCCAGAAGTTCCGCGCACTGATCAAGTCGCCGCAGGCCGACGAAACTCCGGACGGGGTCGCAACGCGATCCGCAAGCGACACGTCCCAGGGCTGACGATCCACCAGCCCGAAGCGAAAGCGATCAACCAGGACAAGGCAAGGTCGTGCGTCGTTGAGCGGTGCCTGGCGAACGAACTCATACCGATCGGAGGACTTCTCGATCCGGTTCGCGCTTGTTGGTCCGGTAGCACTCGCCCGCCCGGCTTTCGAGGATCGCGCGATCGAGCACTTCGATGTGGCCGCGCCCGTATTGAATCGCACCCTGACGACGCAATCGGCCCAGGGCCTCGGTGACCCCTTCACGCTTCGCGCCGAGCGCGTTGGCGATCAGTTCGTGCGTCATCGTCAACTCGCTG
>JBDTRV010000430.1:0-3193 GCA_039931475.1 Burkholderiales bacterium
GCAGCAGCTTGCTCACGTAGTAGTTGTCCATGCTGTGCATCGACGTGCAGTGGCTTCCGGTGACGCGGCCCTGCAGGCCGAGGCGTTGCGTTTGGAAGGCCAGCGTTTCGATGTGGCGCGACAGCGGGTCGTCGGATTCGTCGCAGTGCATGTCCACCGGCAAACCGCGCTCGGCGGCGATTTCGCACAGCAGCTTCACGCTTTCGGCGCCTTCCGCCATGGTTCGCTCGAAGTGCGGAATGCCGCCAACGACGTCTACACCTTTGTCCAGCGCGCGCTTCAGGTTTTCGATGCCGCCCGGCGCGCGCAGCACGCCGTCCTGCGGGAACGCGACCAGTTGCAGATCGAGATACGGCGCCACCTGTTTTTTCACTTCGAGCAGTGCGTCAACCGCGAGCAGGCTTGGGTCGCTGGTGTCGACGTGGCTGCGGATCGCGAGCAGACCCTTGGCCACCGCCCAGTCGCAGTAGGTGAGGGCGCGCTCGATGATGGCGTCGGCCTTCAGCGTGGGTTTCAGCTCGCCCCACAGCGCAATGCCTTCGAGCAAGGTGCCGCTTTCATTGACCCGCGGCAAGCCGTAGCTCAGGGTCGCGTCCATGTGGAAGTGCGGGTCGACGAAGTGCGGCGACAGCAGCATGCCTTCGGCGTCGATGATCTGGTGCGCGGGCGCTTTGTCGAGCGCAAGGCCTTGCGTGACTTCGGTGATGCGGCCGTTCTGTACCGCCACCGCCATGTTGGTGCGGCCGTCAGGCAGGTTGGCGTGGTGGACGAGCAGGTCGAGCATGGTTCAGCGGCGTGACAGCGGTCAGGCCGCCTTGTGCGATTGCAGCCATTCCCGCAGTGCCGCATTGATGCGCGATTGCCAGCCCGCACCGCCTGCGCGGAAGGCTTCCAGCACGTCCTGGTCGAGGCGAATGGTGGTTGACTCCTTGGTGCTGCCCGGTGGCCGGCCGCGTGCCTTGCGAGCTGCGGCGAGGCCGGCTTCGAGTTCTTCGTCGGTGGCGGGGCGGTCGTCTTCGTCGACACCGTCCCAGACGTAGTCGCCGCCCGGAGGCGGGTGTTTCAGCGCTTCCAGGATTTCGCTACGCGTCATCTTGTGCGAGCCATTCATGATATTTGGTCCTTTCCTTCGTACTGGCTTTTCGGAAACTCAGGATTCGAATGGCGTCGCCTGGTACGTGCGCCACGGACAGCACGGCAAGCCGGTCGAAAACGTATGCCATCGACTGGGTTCGGACTTCGCCACGCCGAGATGAATCCAGATCGAACCGGATCGCGCTTTCCAGTACCCAAGCCGCATCGGCAAAGTCCAACCCATGCTTGGCCAAATTGCTCTGTCGTTTGCGTTCATCCCATTCACGTTGCACGTTCGGTTTTTCCAATAATTATTGTAGTAACGAATAATCTATCGTCAAGAGGTGCTGCCGACAGAGGTGCTGCCGACAGAGGTGCTGCTTCACCGCTCCCCTTTCCGATACGGCTTCATCAACGCCTTCGGATAACTCGCCCGCCGCGCCACCAGCACCAGTGCGAGGATCGACAGCAGGTACGGCAGCATCAGGTAAATCTGATACGGCAGCACGGCACCGCCGGCCTGTTGCAGCCGCAACTGCAGTGCATCGAAAAACGCGAACAGCAGCGCACCGAGTAGCGCTTTGCCGGGCCGCCAGGATGCAAACACCACCAGCGCCACGCAGATCCAGCCGCGCCCATTGACCATGTTGAAAAAGAACGCGTTGAAGGCGGAGAGCGTGAGGAACGAACCGGCCACGCCCATCAGCGCCGAGCCGGCCACGATCGCGCCGGTGCGGGTGGCGATCACCGAAACGCCCTGACCCTCGGCGGCTTCAGGGTTCTCGCCGACCATCCGCACCGCAAGGCCCAGCGGAGTGCGGTACAGCACCCAGCCGATCAGCGGCACCAGCAGCAGCGCGAACAAGGTCAATGCCGTTTGTTGGCTGAGCACGGGAATTGGCAGCCAGCCCATCGGCGCGAACGGCTCGATCGTCGGCGGCGTGCTCACCTTCGGAAAGCTCACGCGGTAGCCGTAGTAGCTGAGCGACGTGGCAAGCAACGTGATGCCGAGGCCAGACACATGCTGCGAAAGCGCCAAGCCCACCGTTAGCAACGCGTGCAGCAGGCCGAACGCCGCGCCCGTCGCTGCCGCGGCTGCCACGCCCAGCCACAACGGAGCGCCCGCGTACACCGCAAGCCAGCCGGTGAACGCGCCCGCCACCATGATCCCTTCGATGCCGAGGTTCAGCACCCCGGCGCGTTCGCACAGCAGCACGCCCAGGGTGCCGAGGATCAGCGGAGTGGCGATGCGCAGCACGGCGACCCAGAAAGCCGCGTTGGCGAGGATGTCGAAGAGGTCGCTCATGAAGTCGCCTGCGCCGTGCCGCCCGTCACTTCCACCGCAGCCGATAGTTCGCGAGCAGCATCGCCACCAGCACCGAGATCAGCGAGGCGGCCACGATCACGTCGGCGATGTAGGTCGGCACGTCGATCGCGCGGCTCATGCTGTCGGCTCCCACCAGCACGCCGGCGACGAACACGCTGGCTGCCAGCACGCCGAGCGGGTGCAGCCCGGCCAGCATCGCGATCACGATGCCGCTAAAGCCGTAGCCGGGCGACATGTCGAGCGTGACGTAGCTGGTGCGGCCCGCCACCTCGATGGCGCCGGCCAGGCCCGCCAGCGCGCCCGACAACATCGCCACCAGCACGATGGTGCGCGTGGTGCCGACACCGGCAAATGCGGCCGCGCGTGGGTTGGCTCCCACGGCGCGAATGTCGAAGCCAAGCACGGTGAACTTGAGCAGCGCCCAGGCGCCGATGGCCAGCACCACGGCCCAGATCAAGCCGGTGTGCACGCGGGTCTGCGCGATCAGCTTGGAAAGTTCCAGGTCCGGCTGCAAGCCGACGCTGCGCGGCCATCCCATGCCCAGCGGGTCTTTCATCGGCCCGTCGAGCAGCGCGCCAACGGCCAGCAGCACGATGAAGTTGAGCAGCAACGTGGTCACGACTTCATCGACGCCGAGCTTCGCCTTCATCAGCGCCGGGCCGAGCAGCAGCAGCGCGCCCGCGAGCGCCGCCGCGGCCATCATTGCGGGGAACAGCAGCCACACGGGCAACTCAAACCCACTGCCGCCATGCATGCCGCCGATGGCGATGGCCGCTAGGGCGCCGGCGTAAA
>JBDTRV010000431.1:0-3188 GCA_039931475.1 Burkholderiales bacterium
AGCAGCGCAAGCAGCGCGAACGGCATGGTCAACGCAAGAAAGCCGTCGATCGCGCCGCCGCCGACGTGCATCTCCCAGAACAGCGCCGTGGCGCGGTAATCAGCCGAAAAGTTGAGCAAGCCGACAAAGGCAAGGCGCTCCCACAGCGTCGCGAGCGAGACGGCTGCCAGGCCGAGCATCAAACCATCCCAAAGCGATTGCGGTGCGCGCTCGGGTTCGTCGGAGTTCGCGGACCGCCACAGCGGCAGCAGCAGCGCTGCAAACGCTAAGCTTTTGGCCAGCCGCACGCCGTTCATAGGTTCGAAATATCCTTGAAACCACCCAAAACGGAATCCGCCCGCATCGGCAAAGCCGCGCAGCATTGCAACGATGGTGGATAGCGCGAACAGCATGATCAGCAACCACACGATGGCCGAGCCGCCGCCCCGCTCCCTCTGCGCCGTCGCCGCCACGGTTTGCGCTCGGAACGCAAGGCGTCCGAACCCGCCGGCCGCCGCCGCGAGCACCAGCAGATCGGTTTCCTCGAACGTGATCCAGCCGGTCCACGGCGCGAATCCAACGATCGGTATCAGTGCGAACAACAGCACCAGCCAGCCCATAGGAAACCGGAACGCGAGGACCGAAAGCATCGCGAAGATCGAGACCGCGGCGTAGGGAGCGATCGGATAGTGCAGCGCCCCGAACAGACCCGTGGCCAGCGCCAGCAGCGCGACCACGCCGGCCGGCCAGCGGCTCGAAGCCGGCCGACGGCGCGAGCGGTGAGAGTGGCGCGGCGCGGCGCCTGAGGGCGGTGCCGCCAAGGTCGGGCGGGTCATCGCGCTCGCTCCAAATCGCCCAGGCAGACGCGACGCGCCACCCCGCGCGGATAACAGCGGGGACCACCCCAATCGGTCGAATTCCGAACAAAATATGCCGTTCGCGCTCGTCGCATCTTCATTGATTGCTATGGAGTTGGTAGCTTACCGAGTGCGTCGTGCAGGGCACGCGATCAGACCGGCATCGCCGTCGTGGTCTTGACCCGGTCCAGCACGAAGCTGGTCTTGCAGTCCTGCACGCTCGGGTGCTTGAGCAAAGTATCCATGATGAAGCGGGCGTAAGCGTCCATGTCGCGCACCACCAAGCGCAGCAGATAGTCCATCTCGCCGGTGAGCGCCGCGCATTCCACCACTTCGGGCCAGGTCAGCACGCTCGCGCGGAACAGGTCCATCGGGTTGCGCTTGTGCAGCTCGGTGTGCTTTTCGAGGCGCACGTTGAGGTAAGCCGTCAAGCCAAGGCCGACTGATTCTGGTTTGACCAGCGCCACGTAACGGTCGATCACGCGGCTTTCCTCGAGTCGCTTGACCCGGCGCAAAACCGCGCTGGGAGAAAGGCCTACGCCTTCCGCGATATGTTCGTAAGTGGCCCTGCCGTCGGCCTGCAAGCTGCGCAAAATGGCTTGATCGATCTTGTCGAGTGCATCCATGGCGCCTATTCTGCAGGAATCATGCGTGAATTTGCGCCTGAAGCCGATGATTTGCATCAATCGTGCTGGCGCTGCCCATTACAGTATCCGTTTGCACGCCCCCAACAAACAGGAGACTTACAAATGACCGCCACCGTCACGCCCGCCCAACCCGCCGCCGATCTCTGGGACAACCCCATGGGCACCGCCGGTTTCGAGTTCATCGAATATGCCGCGCCCGATCCGAAAGCGATGGGCGAGCTGTTTGAGCGCATGGGCTTCAAACCGGTCGCGAAACACCGGCACAAGAACGTCACGCTGTACCGCCAGGGCGAGATCAACTTCATCCTGAACGCCGAGCCCGACTCCTTTGCGCAGCGGTTCGCGCGGCTGCACGGGCCGAGCATCTGCGCGATCGCGTTCCGTGTGCAAGACGCCAAAGCCGCCTACGAGCGCGCCACTTCGCTCGGCGCCTGGGGCTATGCCAACCACGCCGGCCCGGGCGAGCTGAACATCCCCGCGATCAAGGGCATCGGCGACAGCCTGATCTACCTCGTCGACCGCTGGCGCGGCAAGAACGGCGCGCAGGCGGGGCAGATCGGGAACATCGGCTTCTTCGACGTGGACTTCGAGCCGCTCGCGGGCATCGACCCGGATGAAGCGATGAACCCCAAGGGCAATGGCCTGACCTACATCGACCACTTGACGCACAACGTCTATCGCGGCCGCATGGACGAATGGTCGGGCTTTTACGAGCGCCTGTTCAACTTCAAGGAGATTCGCTACTTCGACATCGAAGGGCAGGTCACCGGCGTGAAAAGCAAGGCCATGACGAGCCCGTGCGGCAGGATTCGGATTCCGATCAACGAGGAAGGCAACGAGACCCCCGGCCAGATCCAGGAGTATCTGGACATGTACAAGGGCGAAGGCATCCAGCACATCGCGCTCGGTTCCAGCGACCTGTTCTACACCGTGGAGCAGTTGCAGGCCAAGGGCGTGAAGCTGCTGGACACGATCGACACCTACTACGAGCTGATTGACAAGCGCATCCCCGGCCATGGCGAGGATGTGGCCAAACTCAAGAGCCACAAGATCCTGGTCGACGGCAAGAAAGATGCGCTGCTGCTGCAGATCTTCAGCGAAGTGCAACTCGGCCCGATCTTTTTCGAGTTCATCCAGAGGAAGGGCGACGACGGTTTCGGGGAAGGAAATTTCAAGGCGCTGTTCGAGAGCCTGGAGCTGGATCAGATGCGGCGGGGGACGCTGGAAAAGGCGGGGTAAGGCCGGGGCCGCCGGCACTGCGCGGGGGCGCCGGGCGCACCAAAAAAAAACCGGCCAGCAGGCCGGTTTTTTCAATTACGGAACAGGCACTTCAGTAGCTGCTACGACCGCCGCCACCGCCACCATAACCACCGCCGCCGCCGCCGCCATCGCGACGGCCACCGCCACCACCACCACCGAAGCCGCCGGTACGCGGCTCCATCGGGCGGGCTTCATTGACCACCATGTCACGTCCACCCACCGACTTGCCGTTCATGCCACTGATGGCCGCCTGGGCTTCCGCGTCACTCGACATTTCCACGAAGCCGAAGCCCTTGGAGCGGCCGCTGTCGCGGTCCATCATGACCTTGGCGGACGTGACGGTGCCAAACTCGGAAAAGTTCTGGTTCAGGGATTGGTCATCTTCCGAATAAGAGAGATTGCCGACGTAGAGTTTTTTGCCCATTTTTGGGATCTTTCAAAAAGC
>JBDTRV010000432.1:0-3188 GCA_039931475.1 Burkholderiales bacterium
CATGCTGCTGCTCGGCGTGATCGTGATGATGGTCAATCTGCTGGTGGATGTGACCTACGGCATCATCAACCCGCGGATTCGAAAATGAAGCCCACCCCCAGGCTGTGTTCGGCCGTCGCCCTTCCGCTTGCAAAGGCCGGCGCCAGCAGCCTGGCAAAGCCAGCTCCTCGGCCCCTGCTGGACTTGGCCGGCTCGGTTTCATTTGTTCCGGGTGGCGCGAGGGCCATGGGCAACTGTGATGGCTAAAGTCGATCCCCTGCAAACCGTCCCGCGCGGCGGCCTGGCGCTAGACGGCGCGGTGCTGCCGCACGAGATCGAGCCGACGCCGACCGGCGCGCCGCCCGGCCCCTTGCGCGAATTCTGGGGAGCGTTCTCGGCCAACCACGGCGCGGTGGCGGGGCTGATCGTCATCGCATTGCTGCTGCTGGTCGCGCTGCTCGCGCCGTGGCTCGCACCGCATGCGCCGAATCAGACCAACAGCGCTGCGTTCCTCCTGCCGCCCGCGTGGCAAGACGGCGGCAGCCGCGAGTTCTTGCTCGGCACCGACGCGATCGGCCGCGACATCCTCTCGCGCCTGATGTTCGGCGCGAGGCTGTCGCTGTCGATCGGCATGGCGGTGGTCGCGATTTCGATCGTGGTCGGCATCGCGCTCGGCCTCGTCGCGGGCTTCGCGCGCGGCGTCTTGGAGATCGCGATCGTGCGGCTGATGGACATCGTCCTGACCTTGCCGAGCCTGCTGCTGGCGATCGTGATCGTCGCGATCCTCGGGCCGGGGTTGATCAACGCGATGCTGGCCGTGGCGATCGTGGTGCTGCCGCACTACGTGCGCATCACGCGGGCGGCGGTCATCAGCGAGATCTCGCGCGACTACGTGACGGCGGCGCGCGGCAGCGGCGCCGGCACCCTGCGGCTGATGCTGCGCGAGGTGCTGCCCAACTGCGCCGCGCCGCTGATCGTGCAGGCCTCGCTCGGCGTCTCCACCGCGATCCTGGACGCGGCGGCGCTGGGCTTTCTCGGCCTGGGCGCGCAGCCGCCGTCGCCCGAATGGGGCACGATGCTGGCCGATGCACGCGAGTTCGTGCTGCGCGCCTGGTGGGTCGTGACTTTTCCGGGGCTTGCAATCCTGTTCGCCGTGCTCGCGTTCAACCTGATGGGCGACGGGCTGCGCGATGCGCTCGATTCAAAGCTAAAAAAATGATAGCAATAAAGCAATTACTGGCGGGCGGCGAGCGCCAAAAAAGCTCGGAAATTTGATGATGAGCGCCGCGCCGGGCCGCCCCAAGCAAGCTCGCGCCCCCTTGGGGGGCAGCGCAGCACACGAAGTGGCAAGCGTGGGGGCCACCACATGACTCTTCTCGACATCCAAAACCTGCACGTCGATTTCCCGACCCAGGGCGGCGTGCTGCACGCGGTCGACGGCGTGAGCCTGCGGGCGGCCGAGGGCGAGGTGCTCGGCATCGTGGGTGAATCGGGTTCGGGCAAGAGCGTCACGATGATGGCGCTGATGAGACTGATCGCGTTTCCGGGCGAGGTGCGAGCCGAGCGGCTGGAATTCGACGGGCGCGATCTGCAACGACTGTCTCCGCGAGAGCGCCGCGCGCTCACGGGCAAGGACGTGGCGATGATCTTTCAGGACCCGACGACCAGCCTGAATCCCTGCTTCACGGTCGGCTTCCAGCTTGTCGAGACCTTGCGTCTGCACCTGAAGCTGGGCAAGGCTGCGGCCCGTGCTCGCGCGGTAGAGTTGCTGGAGCAGGTCGGCATCCCAGCCGCGGCGTCGCGCCTGTCGTCCTATCCGCACCAGCTCTCGGGCGGCATGAACCAGCGCGTGATGATCGCAATGGCGATCGCGTGCAATCCGCGCCTTTTGATCGCCGACGAGCCGACCACCGCGCTCGACGTGACGATTCAGGCCCAGATCCTGGACCTGCTGCGCGCCTTGCAGGCCGAGCGCGGCATGGCGCTGGTGCTGATCACGCACAACATGGGCGTGGTGGCCGACATGGCGCAGCGCGTCGCGGTGATGTATGCGGGCCAGGTGATGGAGCAGCAGGATGTGCATGGCCTGTTCGCCGCGCCCCAGCACCCCTACACCGAGGCGCTGCTCGCGGCGCTGCCCGAACGCGCCGCGCCCGAGGGACGGCTTGCGACCATCGCGGGCGTGGTGCCGGGCTTGCACGACCGGCCCAAGGGCTGCCTGTTCGCGCCGCGCTGCGCGTATGCCACCGCGCGCTGCGTGGCGGATCGGCCAGAGCTGTTGCCATTGGCCGCCGGAGCAGATGAATCGCGAAATGCGGCCGTGCGGTGCCACTACCCACTGGGATCGACCGATCGCGAAGCGCGCATCGCGAGCGACGGCGGCGCACTGCGGCGCGAGGTGACGGCGTGAGAGTGCTTCGCAACCAAACCCTGCAAGCACAGGCGGCGGCGCGCGGTCCGGAGCAAGGCCGATGAGCGCGGTTCCACCAGGCGGAATCGGAGTCGCCAGCGCGGGCGCCGCTGCCGATGCCGATGCCAGTACGGATCCCAATACCGACGCCAGGAGAGACCCAGTGGTCGAAGCCACCGATCTGACTCGCGTCTATGACATTCGCCGTGGCCTGTTCCGCGCGCCGGCGAAGCTGCAGGCGGTCGGCGGCGTCACGTTCCGCATCGCGCGCGGACGCACCTTGGCGGTGGTCGGCGAATCGGGCTGCGGCAAGTCGACCCTAGCGCGCATGGTGACGCTGATCGAAAAACCCACCAGCGGAAGCTTGCGTCTGATCGGGATCGATACGGCGCGAGCTCCCCCGGCGCGCAAGAGCGAGTTGCGGCGCGCGGTGCAACTCGTGTTCCAGAACCCGTACGGCTCGCTCAATCCGCGCAAGAAGATTCTCTCGGTGCTCGAAGACCCGCTTGCGATCAACACCGACCTTTCGCGCGCCGAACGGCAGGACAAGGCGAGGCAGATGCTCGCGCGCGTTGGCCTGCGCCCCGAATACGCGAACCGCTATCCGCACATGTTCTCGGGCGGCCAGCGCCAGCGCATCGCGATCGCTCGCGCGCTCATGCTGGAGCCGCGCCTCTTGGTGGCGGACGAGCCGGTGTCGGCGCTGGACGTGTCGATCCAGGCACAAGTGCTCAATCTGCTGGCCGACCTGCAAGCCGAACTCGGGCTGGCGTATCTTTTCATCTCGCACGACCTCGGC
>JBDTRV010000433.1:0-3178 GCA_039931475.1 Burkholderiales bacterium
CGAAGAGCTGCAGCATTTCCTGCGCGAACCCCGGCTGTGAACCGTCGGCCACCATTGGCAGTTTCGCCAGTACGTCGGGGTCGAAAACTGGTCGGGATGGCGTCGAGTTCGCGGCGCTGGCTGCCTCTGATGGCGCTTGTGCAACGGGCTGGCTGGACACTGCATCGAAATGTGCAAGAGTCAAGTGCTGTGCCAGCAACTCCGTCAGCCTGACGCCATTGATGGGCTTGGTGACGTAGTCGTCCATGCCGGCGTCTAGGCAGCGCTTTCGGTCTTCGGCCAGGGCGTTGGCGGTGAGCGCAACAATCGGAATGCGGAGATTCGCGGACTGGGTGGAGCGAATCCGCGCCGCGGCTTCGTATCCGTCCATGACCGGCATCTGACAGTCCATCAGCACGAGATCGAAGTGTTCTTGCTGCACGGCGGCGACTGCCAGCGCGCCGTTCGCAACCACCGTCGCATGAGCGCCAAGATGGCGCAGAAGCGAGCCGATCACTTGCTGGTTGACCGGGTTGTCCTCTGCAACGAGTATTCGGGCACCTCGCTTTATCGAGGCACGCGGCAACTGCGTCAGGGTTGGCGCAGCCGTGGTCGACGCTTCGAACGGAAGGTCGAACCAGAACAGGCTGCCCAGACCGACCGTGCTTTGCACATGGATTTGGCCGCCCATGAGCTCGACCAGATTGCGGCAAATCACCAAGCCCAACCCGCTGCCGCCAAACTCGCGTGTCGTTGAGGTGTCGGCCTGCTCGAAGCGCCGAAACATGCGCGGCAGCGCCTCCTCGGCGATGCCCACGCCAGTGTCCCGCACGCTGACCCTCAACCAAGTACGACCGTCCGATGGCGCGATATCGAGTTTGCGTATACCGAGCGTGATCGCGCCGCGCCGCGTGAACTTCAGCGCGTTGCCCAGCAGATTGGAGGCGACCTGGCGAAACCGCGTTGGGTCGCCCTTTAGGCGCCCGGCTGCCGCAACGTCGATATCCGTTAGCAAGGTCGTGTCGCGCGACGAGGCGAGCTGGCCGTAAACCAGGGCGAGGTCAGTGATGCATTGAACCGGATCGAAGTCCACGCGCTCGACGTCGAGCTTGCCTTCTTCGATCTTGGCCAAATCGAGAATGTCGCTCAGCAGGTCGTGCAGCGATCGACCTGCTGTGTTGATGGCGTTGGCAAAACGCGCCTGCTCTGCGTCCAGGTCCGTGGTTTGCAGCAATTCAGACATACCAAGCACTCCGTTCAGCGGCGTTCGGATCTCATGGCTCATGTTGGCGAGAAACCGCGTTTTCGCCACGTTGGCCGCTTCCGCACGCCGGGTAGCGGCCTCGAGTTCGGCCGTGCGCTGCTGCACGCGCTGTTCCAGTTCACCGGCAATCTGCCGCAGCGCTTCCTCTGAGCGCTGAAGATCCCCGTGTGTGCGAGCCAATGCCTGCTCACGCTCAATCTCCCTGCCGACCATTTGGTTGAAGGCCAAGGTGACCTCGCCAAGTTCGTCGTTGCTGGCGCCCGGCACCACCACGCGATCGCCGGTCTGGGCCGTGCGTCGAATGGCGTCGCGAAGGCGCCCTAGTTGCCCCCCGACTATGACGCGAAACCCGATGGTTGCCGATAGCACGGCAACAGAGAATGCCGCGCCAACAATCAGCAGCGTGAGGTCGCGCCTGGTTTTCTCGCTGCTGGCGATCTCGGCGTCGGTGAACGACACGGTCAAGGTGTCCGAGGCATCCTCGCCCACCTCAAGCTCGATCACCAATTTCGCCTCAACGCCGACACAGCCGAGCGCGGGCGGCAACGCTGCGGTCAGAGTCCGATCCACATTGCTACGCAGTTCGACGCACTGCACCGCTGTGTCGTTGGCCAGCGGAGTCAGCAGATCCTGCGCCAGCGCCGGGTCCTCGCGCAAGTCATGTCGAGTCAGGGCGCTGGCGACTCGGGCACTTCGGTTGCCGATGCGCGCGCTCAGGTCGGCCGCCATGACATTGACGTCATGCCGATTGAGCAGCCCCAGGCCAAGGCCGGCCAGTACCACGAACGCCGGCACCAGCACGAGCACGAACTTGGCAAACAGGCTCAGTCGAAGGCGCATGGCAATCGCATAGGTTCACGCCGAAATCGGGTGCGGCGTCGCGGCCCGTCTACTTGACCATCGACGCCTTTCCGTCCTTCATCAGCTTTTCCAGCTCGGCACGGTGGTCGACGACGGTATCAAAAACGACGAAGGACTTGCCGCGGCTGGCCATGTAGAAATCGACATTGACCGCGGCGCCCTTGTCGTCGCGAAAGTCAGAGCAAAGCACGTAGTACTGGCCCAAACGCAGGATCATCGGGTGGGCCGTCACGGGGTGCAACTTGCTAACCCCTCCCGTGGCCAGGTCGAGCCGCAAGTAGGCTCCTTCGACCAAGTTGCGGTCGATGTGTTGCTGCATACCGGCTTGCAACGAGGCCTTTTCCGCGGTGGTCAGGTCGGCGGCTGCCGCGAAACTGGCCGACATTGCCAGGCTGAAAGCGAGAGCGATCAGTAAACGAATCAGTTTGAACATGGGGTGCTTCGGGATATGGGTTGAAGGTCAAGGCTCCTGGCGCCAACGCGAATGCCGTTGGCGCTCCCCAACTCTTCGGACCAATAGGGAAGAACTTGAAGCCCCAGACCGTCGGCAGGCCGGTTTCCCGAGCAGTTGTGCCGGTTCGGAAATCAAATAGTTCCGACCGCAGCCGCCCGACGAGGGACACGGACACGGCCAAGCCGTCTCTATCCATCATTTTGTGGATGACCGCCACGGCGATCGGCCGCTGCCGAAATTCTCCACATTGGGCCTAAAGCGCTGGCGTCCGACATCAATCAGCACAGGGGCGTCCAGGAAACACCCGCAAGTGAATAGAACTTTGAGAAGCAGCGCGACAATCTCGCCATGCCCTACCTGCCGCCCTTCGTCGCACCGACCCGTTTTTCCGACCCCGATGCCGCGCTCGATCAGGTGCGCTCCATCTACGACGCGGGCATCGCGCATCTTCGCGGCGCGATGCAGCGCTTCGTGGCGGGCAAGCCGCTATTCGATCCGGCCGGCGCGGCAGTACCGGGCTGGTCGCGTTACCGCGCGTTCTACCCGTTTGTGCGCATCGTCACCGACACGGTCGCGCGCAGTGACTCGCGGCTGTCCTTCGGTTTCGTCGCGGGGCCCGG
>JBDTRV010000434.1:0-3175 GCA_039931475.1 Burkholderiales bacterium
GTACAACTTCGGCTTCAGCCCCGAGGCGATGTTCGCCAAGGCGGTCGAGGTCAAGGCGCAGCTCGCGGCCACGGCCGGCAAGTCTCCGGATGAAGCAGCCAAGGCTGGTTTCTCGATCATGGGCCCGGGCGGTTTCGTCAAGGATCCGATCTCGGCGATCAGCTTCGGCATGGCGCTGATGTTCGGCACCGCCGGCCTGCCGCACATCCTGATGCGTTTCTTCACCGTGCCGAACGCCAAGGAAGCACGCAAGTCGGTGCTGTGGGCGACCACCTGGATCGGCTACTTCTATCTGCTGACCTTCATCATCGGCTTCGGCGCGATCATCTACGTGTTGACCAATCCAGGCTTCCTCGACGCCAAGGGCCTGCTCGTTGGGGGCAACAACATGGCGGCGGTGCACCTGGCCAACGCGGTCGGCGGCAACGTGTTCCTCGGCTTCATCTCGGCCGTGGCGTTCGCGACGATTCTCGCGGTGGTTGCCGGCCTGACGTTGTCCGGCGCATCGGCCGTGTCGCACGACTTGTACTCCACGGTGATCAAGAACGGCAATGCCGACAGCGCGTCCGAACTCAGGGTGTCGCGCATCACCACGGTCGCCCTGGGCATCGTCGCGGTGATCCTGGGCATCGCGTTCGAGAAGCAGAACATCGCGTTCATGGTGTCGCTCGCGTTCGCGGTCGCCGCATCTGCCAACTTCCCGGTGCTGCTGATGTCGGTGCTGTGGAAGGGCTGCACGACGCGCGGCGCTGTAATCGGCGGTTTCCTCGGGCTGATTTCGTCGGTGGCGCTCACGATCGTGTCACCGGCGGTTTGGGAAGCGACGTTGGGCCATCCCAAGGGTTCGGCCTGGTTCCCGTACACCTCGCCGGCGCTGTTCTCGATGACGATCGGCTTCCTCGGCATCTGGCTGTTCTCGATCACCGACAACAGCAAGCGGGCGCAGATCGACCGGGCTGGCTTCCTCGCGCAGCAGGTTCGGTCGGAAACTGGTATTGGCGCATCGGGCGCGTCGGGGCACTGATGGCATAGCGCGACCGGCGCACGACGCGGTGCGCCCGGTTTGACTATCCTTCGAGGGTTGCTGGCGGATTGGCCGGCAACCCTTTTTCATTCCAGCGAAATGCCGTCCGAGACCACCCCCGACCCGACCCTTGTCGACGCGTCGTTGCTGCGCCAGGGACGCAGCGATCAGCGACAGTTACTGTCGCTGATGATGGCGCGGGTGTCCGACGCCTACGTCCGCAAGCCGTTTTTCGTGGACGGCCAGCTCGACCTGGTGTCGGTCTGCCGCCTGCTCTCCGACCACGGCACGACCAACGCGCTGGTGCGCGACGGCGAGCGCATCGGAATGTTCACGACGACCGATCTGCGCGATGCATTGTTGCTCGGCAGGCCACCAGGTGCAGTGGCGGTGCGGGAGTTCGCTCGCTTCGAACTCGCCGCGATTGATTCCAGCGCCGCCGTTTTCGAGGCGCTGTTGCTGATGATCCGGCACCGGGTGCACCGGGTCGTCGTGCGGGACGGCGCGCAGATCGTGGGCGTGCTCAGCCAGCTCGATTTGATGGGCTTCGTCTCGAACCATTCGCACCTGATCGCGCTGTCGATCGAGCAGGCCACGGGCATCGACGAATTGAAGGCCGCATCGCATCAGGTCAACGACTTGGTCGATCTGCTGCACGAGGGCGGCACGCGGGTCGAGGTGATCAGCGGCATGGTCAGCGAGCTCAATGTGCAGCTTTTTGCGCGGCTCTGGTCGCTGCTTGCGCCGCCCGATCTGATGGCCAACAGTTGCCTGCTGGTGATGGGCAGCGAAGGCCGAGGCGAACAGATTCTGAAAACCGATCAGGACAACGCGCTGCTGCTCGCCGATGGCTTCGAGTGGGGCGGGCTCGCGGAGCTGACCGAGCGCTTCACCGCGGCCCTGATCGAGTTCGGCTACCCGCCATGCCCGGGCAACATCGTGGTCAGCAATCCGCTCTGGCGTCAGCCGCTTTCGGCTTTCAAGGACCAGATTTCGGACTGGCTGCGCGGCTCGAACGCGGACGGGCCGATGAACCTGTCGATATTTCTTGATGCGGCCGCCGTCGCCGGTGATGCGACGCTGCTCGGACGGGCAAAGGAACATCTGAACGACATGATGGCCGGCAGCGACGTTTTCCTTGCCCGGTTCGCGCGCGCGGCGGATCAGTTCGCCGAACCCGGCTGGTGGTCACGTCTGACCGGGCTGTTGCAGCACGAGGAGCCGCTGTTCGATCTGAAGAAGCTCGGCACTTTTCCGATCGTGCATGGCGTGCGCGCGCTCGCGCTCCAGCGCCGGATCGATGCGCTGGCGACGACCGCACGGCTCAAGGCGCTGGTCGCTGAGGGCGGGTTGAGCGCGAAGCTGGCGCGCGATCTGACCGAGGCGCTGCACTTCTTCATGGCGCTGAAGCTGAAGAACAACTTGCGCCAGCGGCAGGCGGGCGAGCGGGCCAGCAACGTGGTGCGGCTGTCGGACTTGGGCACGCTGGAAGGTGATCAGTTGAAGGACGCGCTGGCGATCATCCGGCAGTTCCGGCAGTATCTGCAGCATCACTTCCGGCTGGATTCGTTGTAGGCCGGCTCGTCAGTTCGTGGAAAGCCCTTGTGCCAAAAACGCGCATTCGACCGCCCGCTCAGCGAGCGTAGAGCCAGGGCAAATCGAGCAGCCGTGCGCCTAGGAGCTGAAGGGACGCATCGCGGCCCCAGCGCACCAACCCGCCCGAATGAAAAATGCGGCCGTTGCGCTCGGCACGGGCCTGCACCCGAGCGTTGCGCGGCCAACGCGCGGCCGCGAATGTCGCGAGGCTTGTGGGCAGGTCGATCGGGTCGTCGCTCAGCACCCGCTCCAGCGCCGCTGCATCCTCGATCGCCATGCCCGCGCCCTGAGCCAGATAAGGGCGCATCGGGTGCGCCGCGTCGCCGATCAGCGCGACCCGGCCGCGCGCATGTTCTTGCGAGCCGCGCATTGGCGGGCGGTCGCACAGCACCCAGAGCCGCCAGTCCGAAACCGATCGCACGAGGTCTTGCAGGGCAGTGCAGCAGCCGGCCAGCGCGGCGCGCAGATCGTCGGCGTTGGTCGCGTGGTCCCAGTCGGCAAGGCGAAGGTCGGCGACTTCGCTTCGCGCGTGAACGATGCCGACCAGGTTGATCC
>JBDTRV010000435.1:0-3174 GCA_039931475.1 Burkholderiales bacterium
CGCACCACTTCCTGTTCAGCCCGCTGCCGTGGTGGCTGCAGACCACCGCCATCGTGTTCAGCGTGGCCATGCTGGTGCCGGTATGGGGCGGCAGCGCCAACTTCCTGCTGACCCTGCGCGGGCGAGTGCGCACGATGGAGCATTCGTATGCGCTGCGCTTCATCTTCGTCGGCGTGATCGGCTATCTGGTCGGCTCCACGCAGGGCACGTTCGAGGCCTTCCGCTCGTTGCAGGAAGTCTGGCATTTCACCAACTACACCATCGGCCACTCGCACCTGACGATGTATGGCTTTGTCGCCTTTGCAATCTGGGGTGGCATCTATGCGCTGCTGCCGCTGGCCAGCGGCAAACAACCAAGCCAGTTCGGGCTCGCGCTGCATTTCTGGATGGCCCTGGTGGGCAGCTTCATCTATGTCATTTCGCTGTCGATCGGCGGCACCTTGCAGGGCCTGAACTGGGTCAACGGCCTGCCGTTCATCCAGTCGGTGGTCGACATGCAGCCGTACTACGTCTGGCGTGGCGTCGGCGGGGCGCTGATGTTCCTGAGTCACATCGTTTTTGCATGGAACGTTTGGCGCATGACCCACGGCCGCTCCGGCAGTACCGTGCCGCTCGTGCCTGTAGTCGCCGACGAGGCAGCGGCATGAACAAGTTGTTGCTGATCGCCGGTGGCTCGGCCCTGGTCTATGCGGTTCTGGCGACGCTGATGGGCGTTCTGCCCGGCATCGAACTGTCGAAAACCCCCGCCGGCCCGGGCGTCGAACCGCTGACACCGATACAAGCTGAAGGGCGCGCGGTCTATGTCGCCAACGGCTGCAGCTATTGCCATACGCAGCAGGTGCGACCACTGGCGCAGGACAAGATATTCGGCCGTCCTTCGGCGCCGGGCGACTTTGCCTGGCAGACCCCGGAACTCCTGGGGTCCGAGCGCACAGGGCCGGACCTGACCAACATTGGGGTCCGTCAGCCCAGCGCGGTCTGGCAGTACATCCACCTCTATAACCCGCGCGCCGTGGTGCCTGAATCCGTCATGCCGGCGTTCGACTGGATGTTCGACGTGGTCGACAAGGCGCCGCCAGGCGTGACGCCGGTACCGTTGCCCAAAGCCTTTGCGTCGGCACGGGGCGTCGTCGTTCCGTCCCACGAGGCCGAAGTGCTTTTGGCGTCTCTTCAGTCGCTCAAGCAGCCGTCGCTACCCGGTGGCGCGGAACAAGACGGCGTCATGGCCGGGACGGTCGCGAACGCGCTCGCTGGCGAGAGTGCGGCCCACCCCGCGGCTGCGGCTCCGGCGGGCGGCGCTGCTGCCACCGACAAGGGTCAAGCGCTGTTCAGCTCGCACTGCGCGGCCTGTCACCAGGCTAGCGGCGAGGGTCTGCCCGGGGCGTTTCCTCCGCTCAAGGGCAATGCCGCGGTCAACGATGCCGACGCCACGAAACACATCGACGTGGTGCTGAACGGGCTGCAGGGCGCCAATGTCGGTGGCATCAGCTACGCCGGTTCGATGCCACCCTTCGCCGGCGCGCTCGGCGATGCCGACATCGCAGCCATCATCAACCTCGAGCGCTCGTCGTGGGGCAACCATGGCGCACCCGTCACGGCGGCACAAGTGGCTACCGAGCGCGCCAATAGAAAATGAAACCGCATGATGGCTCATCACCTTTCGGGCCCTCCGTGGGGCAGCCTCATCATCATCGGTTTGGCCGGCATCATCACCCTGGCCTGTTTTGCAGCCATGTTCTGGATGCTCGTTCGCCCGGGCGAATCCGACCCGAAGCACCCCAAGTACGACATCCTCAATGAAGACCAATGAGAGGAACCCGGGTGACACTGTGGACAGGCCGCGTGTGCGAGTTTTCCTGGACGATGATCCACAGCCGATCATGGATCGCGAATTGCCCACCGATGTCGTCCTCGATACCCGCGGCATCGACGACGGGCCGCACCGCCTGACGATTCGCGCGCAGGATCGCAACGGGCGTGAAGGCGTCGAGGAAATTCCGTTCACGGTGCAGAACGGGCCCGGGATCATCGTGTCCGGGCTCAAGCCGCATTCGACGCGACGCGGCGAGGTGCGGTTCGCGGTGGATGCCTTCAGCACCGACGATCCGTTCGATCCGCGCCGGGCAGAAGCACGCTCATCGATTCCGGTCTGGGTCTGGGTGATGTCGCTGTTCATCGTTGCCTGGGCCGTCTGGTATGCGGCTCGAATGTGGAACGTACCGGCGGAATTCGCGCAGACACCCACCTATCGCAGTGAACCGGCGGCACCGGCGAAGTAGCATCACGAGCGCCTCACCGGGCCTCTCACGCCAAGCACGTACCCCCTTGGGGCAGCGCAGTACACGCAGTGACAAGCGCGGGGTCACATGCGCCTGCCAATGCGCGAGCCGCGTCAGCAGTGCCGGGCTGGTTGCGATGCGGGCGATCGGACATGCAGCGGCTCCTGTTTTCGATGCCTTCCGCGTGACGGCTCGAGAACCTCGCCCGACTCAGGTGACATTAGTCGGATCGTGCCGATTGAGAAGTTCCCTGGCTCCCGCTACCCCGGTTTCCGGAACCATGACCTTGACCTGTCGCGTGGTGTCGTCGCGGTGTATCTTTTCGCTTGGAATGCCGGCATTAATGAGATCGTCGACTGCGTTGCTTAGCGCGGCCGGGCTGGGATAGGTTGCTGTGACGGTCTTGAGCATCAAAATCTCCTTGTGAATTGAGAGGCGGCGCCTGCCTTCGCGAGCATTCTGGGATTCGGCGCAAACCGGTAACAGGCCCACCAAATCGCTCACATGTGCCTCATATTGCGCCGCCGGTGTGGAAGCAAACGCGTATGGCGCGGCGTCGATCGTTGTTGCCCCCATGCCGGTCCGCGATCGCTGGTCGGTTTGCCCAATGGGTTGCAGCAAGCGGCGTTCCCGGGTCGGCTGCGAGATCTCAGGTCTCTCAGCGCGGCACCGGCCCCGCTTGTGCCCGTGAGAACGATCGCGCCCGATGGTTCGGACGCAGATGCAGCATCCGCAAGGCCCTTTTGTCCCGCAGGGCACAGACAAACGCTTTGCTCGTTTGCAAACTGGCTCATACGAGACCAACGTCGGTGACGGCGCGCTTGACGTCAACGATCCAGATCGAATTTCGAATGCAGCGAAGGAGTCACGAGATGCACGCCCGAGACATCATGAC
>JBDTRV010000436.1:0-3167 GCA_039931475.1 Burkholderiales bacterium
CCCGAGCGCTATGCGCGCGCGCTCAAGCTGCTCGGCCTGGAAGCCTGGATGATCTCGCCGGACGCCGGCCACGCCTGATGAGCACGGCGGTGGCTTGCGACGTCGACTCCGCGCTATCGACTTTTCTCGCCTTCGACTTCGGCGTCAAGCGTACCGGCGTCGCCTTCGGCAGCCGCCGGCTCGGGCGCGCCACGCCGCAGCGCACGATTGCGGCCGAGGGCGACGCGCGCTTCCCATTGATCGAGGTGCGCATTCGTGATTGGCAGCCGCAAGCGCTGGTGGTCGGCATCCCCTTTCATCCCGACGGCGCAAGCCACGACAACACGGCGCGAGCGAAGCGCTTCGCGCGGCAGTTGCGTGGCCGCTTCAATCTTCCGGTGTTCGAAGTGGACGAGCGCTATTCGACCACCGAGGCGCTGTCGTCAGGGGCGCCAGATGCCGACGCGGGCGCGGCCTGCGTGATTCTTGAACAGTTTTTCAGGAGCCTTCCATGACCGAGGCCGCAAGCAGCCCCGGCGCGGGCTCGAACAGCCTCGTGCTGGACGCCGAAGCTCTTTACACCGAACTGCTGCGCGGCGTGCGCGGCTTGCTCGGACCGGATACCCGGCTCGTCGGCATCGTCTCCGGTGGCGCCTGGCTGGTGCAGCGTTTGCAAAAGGATCTTGCGTTGCCCGGCACTCAAGGCACCATCACTTCCGCACTGCACCGCGACGATTTCGCGCAGCGCGGCATGGCCGGACGTGGCCAGACTTCGTTGCCCTTCGAGATCGATGGCGCCGATCTTTTGCTCATCGACGACGTGCTCTACACCGGCCGTACCGTTCGCGCGGTCGTCAACGAGCTGTACGACTTCGGCCGCCCGGCCCGCGTGCGGCTCGCGGTGCTGGTCGACCGTGGCGGGCGCGAATTGCCGGTGCAGGCCGATTTCGCGGCCGCGCGGGTCGCTCTGCCGGTCAGTCGGTTGCTCGCGTTGGCGCAAAACGATTCGGGCGCGCTCAGCTTTCGGGTCGAGGAAAGGCGCTAGACAAGCGTGCTTTACCGCCGCAACCCGCAGCTGAACCAGCACGGTGAGTTGATTCACCTGCTGTCGGTCGAAGGTTTGCCGCGCGCGATCCTCACCCACATCCTCGACACCGCGGCGAGCTTCGTGAGCGTCGCCGACCGGGAAGTCAAGAAGGTGCCGTTGCTTCGCGGCAAAAGCGTGTTCAACCTGTTCTTCGAGAATTCGACGCGCACCCGCACCACGTTCGAGATCGCGGCCAAGCGCCTGTCGGCCGACGTGATCAACCTCGACATCGCGCGCTCGTCCGCCTCCAAGGGCGAATCGCTGCTCGACACCATCGCCAACCTGAGCGCGATGGCGGCCGACCTGTTCGTCGTGCGTCACGGCGAATCGGGCGCGCCGTACCTGATCGCGCAACACGTCGCGCCACACGTGCATGTCGTCAACGCCGGCGATGGCCGCCATGCCCATCCGACCCAGGCGCTACTGGACATGTACACGATCCGGCACTACAAGAAGACGTTCGAGAACCTCACGGTCGCGGTCGTCGGCGACGTGCTGCATTCCAGGGTGGCGCGCTCGGACATCCATGCGCTGACCACTTTGGGTTGCGCCGAAGTGCGCGTGGTTGGCCCGAAGACCCTGGTGCCGGCCGACATGGCGCAGATGGGCGTCAAGGTCTGCCATTCGCTCGAGGAAGGCATCGCCGATTGTGACGTTGTGATCATGCTCAGGCTGCAGAACGAACGCATGAGCGGCGCGCTCTTGCCGTCGTCGCAGGAATTCTCCAAGAGCTACGGCCTCACGCCGCGCAAGCTCGCGCGCGCCAAGCCCGATGCGATCGTGATGCACCCGGGGCCGATCAACCGCGGCGTCGAGATCGACTCGGCCGTGGTCGACGGCGGCCAGAGCGTGATCCTGCCGCAAGTGACCTTTGGCATCGCGGTACGAATGGCGGTGATGAGCATCGTCGCGGGCAACTTGGCGTGAGGGCAGGGCGCGAATGAAGCTGCTGATCAAGAACGGTCGCATCATCGATCCCGCGACCAAGCGAGACGAGATCGGCGACGTGGCCGTGGCCGCCGGTCGCGTCATTGCGCTTGGTGAGGTCGCGGGCGACTTCACACCCAATCGGGTGCTCGACGCCACCGGCTGCATCGTCTGCCCCGGCCTGGTCGATCTGGCGGCGCGGCTGGGCGAACCCGGCCAGGAACACGAGGCGATGCTCGAATCCGAACTCGCGGCGGCGGTCGCCGGCGGCGTGACCAGCCTTGTGTGCCCGCCCGACACCGATCCGGTGCTCGACGAGCCGGGCCTGGTCGACATGCTCAAAAGCCGCGCCGAGAAGATGCACCGCGCGCGCCTGTATCCGCTGGGCGCTTTGACGCGCGGCCTGGCCGGCAAGGTGCTGACCGAAATGGTCGAACTGACCGAGGCCGGCTGCATCGGCTTCGGCCAGGCCGAGGTGCCGATCGAAGACACCCTGGTGCTGCAGCGCGCCATGCAGTACGCGGCCACGTTCGGCTATGGCGTATGGCTGCGGCCGCTCGATCCGCACTTGAGCAAGGGCGTCGCGGCGGGCGGCCCGATCGCAACCCGTCTGGGTTTGGCGAGCGTGCCGGCGGCCGCCGAAACGATCGCGCTGTTCACCATTTTCGAGCTGATGAAATCGACCGGCGCGCGGGTCCACATCTGCCGCCTTTCCAGCGCCGCCGGCGTGGATCTGGTGCGGCACGCCAAGGCCGCGGGCTTGCCCGTGACCTGCGACGTGAGCATCAACTCGCTGCACCTGACCGACGTCGACATCGGCTACTTCGATTCGCGCATGCGGCTCGATCCTCCCCTGCGCCAGCAACGCGATCGCGATGCGCTGCGGCAGGCGCTGGCCGACGGCACGATCGACGCGCTCGTGTCGGACCACGCCCCGGTCAAGGACGACGCAAAGGCGCTGCCCTTTGCCGAGGCCGAACCCGGCGCGAGCGGGCTCGAATTGCTCGCGAGCCTCGCGCTCAGATGGCAGCAGGACGCAGGCGGCCCAGACCTGATGCGCGCGATCGCGGTGCTCACCAGCGGTCCGGCGCAGGTTCTGGGCGCTGCGTTGGGCACCCTGTCGGCCAGCGTGGGACGGCTCGTGGTCGGCGGCGTGGCCGACCTCTGCGTGATC
>JBDTRV010000437.1:0-3166 GCA_039931475.1 Burkholderiales bacterium
TCAACTCGCGCGTGCGGTTGCTCGTGAGGATCGTGACGGGAGTGGCGACCGCGCGCACGGTGCCGATCTCGGGGATGCTGACCTGGTATTCGCCAAGATATTCGAGCAGAAACGCTTCGAACGGCTCGTCGGCGCGGTCCACTTCGTCGATCAACAGCACCGCACCGGGCGCGGGCGCCTCGAGCGCTTGCAGCAGCGGGCGGCGAATCAGGTATCGATCTTGATAGACCTCGCGCTCGACCTCGCGGTCGATGTCGTGCTCCGCGGCGAATTCGCCGTGCCGCAACTCGGCCGCTCGCATGTGCAGCAGTTGGGCCGCGTAGTTCCACTCGTACAGCGCTTCGCGTTGCTCGAGGCCGTCATAGCACTGCAGGCGGATCAGCGCGCGCGGCAACGCGGCGGCAAGAGCCTTCGCCAACTCGGTCTTGCCGACGCCGGGCTCGCCTTCGAGCAGCAGCGGGCGCTGCAGTTTGAGCGCGAGAAAGACGGCGGTCGCGAGTCGCCGGTCGGCGAAGTAGCCGCATGCCTCGAGCGCCACGATCAGGGCGTCGATCGAGGCGGGGGCAGCACCGGTGGAAGGGTTATTCACTATTTTTTATAGCAAACCATCTATATCAGACGTACGGTGAAGCCGTTTTTTGTTCATAAAACGACCACTCTCGTGCATGGCGACGGCTGCTCGCCCGACCGCGACCGCCACGGCGCGCATCACCGACGCGCCCGAAGGCAGACAAGCGTGCGCTCGGCCTGCTCACCCGAGCGCCTTCGCCACCGCGCGCTGGGCCAGCACGCCGATCAGATTCGCGCGGTATTCGGCGGGAGCGTGGATGTCGCTGCTCAGGTCGCTAGAGTCGATCTTGACGCCCGCGACGGCCTCGGGCGTGAAGCTTTTCGACAGCGCATCTTCGAGGCCCTGATGCCGGAACACGCCGTTGCCCGCGCCAGTCACGGCCACTCGCACGCCGTTGCCGGTATCGGCGACGAACACGCCGACCAGCGCGAAGCGTGAGGCTTGCTGGCGCTGGCGCACGTAGGCGGCGCGCTTGGTGGCGGGGAAGCGGATGGAGACGATCATCTCGCCGGCTTCGAGCGCGGTCGCGAACATGCCTTGGAAAAAATCGTCGGCCGCGATTTCGCGCTTCGTGGTCTTGACGACCGCGTTCAACGCGAGCACGGCGGCCGGGTAGCACGCGGCCGGGTCGTTGTTCGCGGCCGAGCCGCCGATCGTGCCCATGGCCCGAACCTGCCGGTCGCCGATGTGGCTGGCCAAATCGGCCAATGCGGGGATCGCGGCCTTCACGTCGGCGTTGTTGGCCACGTCGACATGCCGCGCCATCGCGCCGATCGAGACGCCATCCGCGTCCTTTTTGATCTCGCGCAACTCGGCGATGCCGCCCAGATCGACCAATTGCTCGGGCTGGGCCAGCCGAAGCTTCATCGACGCGAGCAGGGTTTGGCCGCCGGCCAGTAACTGGGCGCCGGCTGCGGCCAGCTTGGCGGCGTCGGCCACGCTGGTGGGGCGTTCGTAGGTGAATGCGTACATTTTGTTGTGCCTCTTCGTGTGGTGGGGTGCGGATCAGACGTTGGTGCCGCTCGCGGCCGTGGGCTTGGCGTTGCCGCCCGCCATCGTCGATTGGGCCGCGCCGAGCGGGCCGCTGCCGGTGGCCTTTGCCCCCTGGATCGCGGCCCACACACGCGCCGGGCTCGTGGGCATGTCGATGTCGGTCACGCCGACTTCATGCAACGCATCGAGCACCGCGTTGACGAGCGCCGGCGGCGAGCCGATCGCGCCGGCTTCACCGCAGCCTTTGGCGCCCACCGGGTTGTGGGTGCAGGGCGTGCAGACGGTGTCGAGCCGGATGTCGATCAGGTCGCCCGCGCGCGGCAGCGCGTAGTCCATCAGGCTGCCGGTCAAAAGCTGGCCGGTCTCGGGGTCGTACACGCAGACCTCCAGCATCGCTTGGCCCAACCCCTGCGCGATGCCGCCGTGCACCTGGCCTTCGACGATCATCGGATTGACGATGGTGCCGAAGTCGTCTACCGCGCTGAAGCGCTCGATGGTCACTTCCCCCGTCGCCGGTTCGATCTCGACCTCGCAGATATAGGTGCCGGCCGGGAACGTGAAGTTGATCGGGTCGTAGAACGCGGTCTCATTCAGGCCCGGCTCCAGGGTTTCTAGCGGGTAGTTGTGCGGCACGTAAGCGGTGAGCGCGATCTGGCCGAACGGCAGTTTCTTGTCGGTGCCCTTGACGGTGAACTCGCCGTTCGCGAAGTCGATGTCGGCATCGCTCGCTTCCATCAAATGCGCCGCGATCTTCTTGGCCTTGGCCTCGATCTTGTCCAGCGCCTTCATGATCGCCGAGCCGCCGACTGCGAGCGAGCGCGAACCGTAGGTGCCCATGCCGAACGGCACCCTGCCCGTGTCGCCATGCACCACGTCGACCGATTCGACCGGGATGCCCAGCCGCGCCGCGACCAGTTGCGAGAACGCGGTCTCATGTCCCTGCCCGGAGCTCTGCGAGCCGGTGAACACCGTCACGCTGCCGGTTGGATGCACCCTCACTTCGCCGCATTCGAACAGGCCGGCGCGTGCGCCCAAAGCACCTGCGATGTTCGACGGTGCGAGGCCGCAGGCTTCGATGTATGACGAATAGCCCAGGCCGCGCAGCTTGCCTTTGGCCTTGCTCTCCTGCTTGCGAGAGTCGAAGCCCGCCACGTCCGCGAGCTTTTGCGCCTTGTCCATGCACGCGACGTAGTCGCCTACGTCGTACTGGAGCGCGACCGGCGTCTGATAGGGAAAGTCCTTGACGAGGTTGCGCCTGCGGATTTCATCTTGCGACAGGTTCATCTCCCACCCGCAGCGCGATACCAGCCGCTCCAGCAGATAAGTTGCCTCGGGCCGGCCGGCGCCGCGATAGGCATCGACCGGCACGGTGTTCGTGAACCAGGCATCGACTTCGACGTGAATTTGCGGCGTCGTGTACTGGCCCGCCATCAAGGTTGCGTAAAGGATCGTCGGCACCGCGCTCCCGAAAGTGGACAAGTAGGCGCCGAGGTTCGCGTCGGTATGCACTCTCAGCGCGAGGAACTTGCCGTCCGCGTCCATCGCCATTTCGGCATGGCTCACATGGTCCCGGCCGTGCGCGTCGGTCAGGAACGATTCGCT
>JBDTRV010000438.1:0-3165 GCA_039931475.1 Burkholderiales bacterium
GCGGGCTGGGTCGGCGAACAAGGGTTGTCGCCCTACTCCATCTTGTCCGCGATCCTCGTGTTCTACATCGTGTTCGGCTGCGTGATGGATTCGCTCTCGATGATTCTGCTGACCATTCCGATCTTCTTTCCGATGATCTCGGGCCTCGACTTCGGCCTTTCTCCGGAAGACACTGCGATCTGGTTCGGCGTGCTGGTGCTGATCGTGGTCGAGGTCGGCCTGATCACCCCACCGGTCGGCATGAATCTGTTCGTGATCCAGTCGATGGCGCCCGACATTCCGATCCGCGAGACCTACCGCGGCGTCTTGCCGTTCGTCGCGAGCGACATGATCCGCGTGATCGTGCTGGTGCTGTTCCCGCCCATCACGTTGTTCGTCCTGCGGTTTTCGATGTAGGGCAAGGGGCAGACGATGCGGTTGCTCGTGAACATCGACGTGCCGGAAATCGAGCCGGCCATCGCGTTCTATCGTGCGGCGCTCGGCCTCGAGTCGAGCCGCATGGTGAGCAGCGACGTGGCCGAACTTACCGGCGCGAGCACGGCGATCTATTTGCTGCGCAACGAAGCCGGATCGGTCACATCATTCGCCGGCTCGCGGCAGCGCGATTGCGCACGGCACTGGACTCTGGTGCATCTGGACTTCGTCGTTGATGACGTTGCCGTTGCAGCCGAGCGCGCGCTGATGGCCGGCACGAAGCAAGAAGGCGAGTGCGTTTGCTGGAACGGGTCGAAGTGCATCACGTTCGCCGATCCGTTCGGTCACGGGTTTTGCCTGATCGAGTTTGAAGAGGGCACGTACGACGGCGGCGTCGCCTGATGTGCGGGTTCGCGCCGACGGCAATGCGGAAGTTTCATTTCTGGAGGCCGTTTTCGCCCGCCCAGCATGCATTTATAGCTATATTATTAATAGCGGCTGTACGACGTGAGATGCCACACGTCGGGCGTGCAAGAGCAATGCCGTCCGACTGGCGGTAAACCCTGCCTGTGCAACGTGTCCTGAACTTTCTAGAATGTGTTGCACTGCAACAAACCGGTTCCCGCCTGAAGGATTTTCCGAGTGTCCCCAACGCCTTCTCCCGCCCAAGCGCCGGCGCCGCGCATCATCAAGAAGTACCCGAACCGCCGGCTCTACGACACCGAAACGTCCAGCTACATCAAGCTCACCGAGGTCAAGCAGCTCGTGATGGAGCGCGAGCCGCTGGTGGTTCGCGACGCGAAGACCGGCGAAGACATCACACGCTCGATTCTGTTGCAGATCATTCTGGAGGAAGAAGCGGGCGGCGAGCCGATCTTCACCGAGGAGGTGTTGTCCTCCATCATTCAGTTCTACGGCAATGCGATGCAGGGTTTTCTCGGGCCGTATCTGCAACGCAACATGGATGCGTTCATCGAATTGCAATCGAAGCTGGGCGAGCGATCGAAAGCGATGACCCCCGAGATGTGGGCCAGCTTCATGAAGATGCAGTCGCCGCTGGCGCAGGGGATGATGGGCAACCATGTCGAGCAATCGACCCAACTGTTTCTCCAGATGCAGGAGCAGATGAAGAAACAAAGCGAACAAATGCTCGGCGCGCTCGGCCTCAAGAAGACCGGCGGCAGCTAACTGTCATGACCGCCTTGGGTCGCCATGGTGGATGGGCGGCCGGCGCTGGGCGTGTTTTCCAGATTGATCCCGCCAAGTGCCACTTGGCCCCCCGGGCTTGAATCGGCCGGACAATAGGGGCATGAGTGAAGTTTTATTCCCCGCGGCCGCGGCCGCCGCAGCCGCGACAGCCCCTACCGCCAGTGCCGCCCCTACCGCCAGTGCCGGCGCCGCGCCCAAGGTCGGCTTCGTCAGCCTCGGCTGTCCCAAGGCGCTGACCGATTCCGAACTGATCCTGACGCAACTATCGGCCGAGGGCTACCAAACCAGCAAGACGTTTGAAGGTGCCGATCTGGTCATCGTCAACACCTGCGGCTTCATCGACGATGCGGTCAGGGAGAGTCTTGACACGATCGGCGAGGCGCTCGCGGAAAACGGCAAGGTGATCGTGACCGGCTGCCTCGGCGCCAAGAGCGGCGAGGGTGGTGGCAACCTGGTGCGGCAGATGCACCCGAGCGTCCTGGCCGTGACCGGGCCGCACGCGACGCAAGAGGTGATGGACGCGGTACACCTGAATTTGCCGAAGCCGCACGACCCGTTCATGGACCTGGTGCCCGGCGGTTTCGGCATCGCCGGCATCAAGCTCACGCCGCGCCACTATGCGTATCTGAAGATCAGCGAAGGCTGCAACCACCGCTGCACGTTCTGCATCATTCCGTCGATGCGAGGCGATCTGGTGTCGCGGCCGATCGGCGATGTTTTGAATGAAGCGCGCGCGCTGTTCGAAGGCGGTGTAAAGGAGCTTTTGGTCGTGAGCCAGGACACGTCGGCCTATGGCGTGGACGTCAAATACCGCACGGGTTTCTGGGACGGCAAGCCGGTCAAGACGCGGATGCTCGAACTGGTCGGGGCACTGGGCGACATCGCCGAGCCGTTCGGCGCGTGGGTGCGCCTGCACTACGTCTATCCGTACCCGAGCGTCGATGCGGTGCTGCCGCTGATGGCCACGGGCAAGGTGTTGCCGTACCTCGACGTGCCGTTCCAGCACAGCCACCCGGATGTCTTGAAGCGCATGAAGCGGCCCGCGAGCGGCGAGAAAAATCTGGAGCGCATCGAGTCTTGGCGCGAAGCGTGCCCGCAGCTCGTGATCCGCAGCACCTTCATCGCGGGTTTTCCGGGCGAGAGCGAAGCTGAGTTCGAACATCTGCTCGACTTCATGCGCGAAGCGAGGATCGACCGCGCCGGCTGCTTCGCCTACAGCCCGGTGCAGGGCGCGGCGGCGAATGACATTCCGGGCATGTTGCCGGCCGAGTTGCGCGAGGAACGGCGCGCGCGTTTCATGGCGGTGGCCGAAGAGGTATCGGCCGCGAAATTGCGCGAGCGCATCGGCGCCACGATGCAGGTGCTGGTCGATTCCGCGCCCGCATTGGGCCGCAAGGGAGGCGTCGGCCGCAGCTATGCCGATGCGCCCGAGATCGACGGCGTGGTCAAGCTATTGCCGCCCGAAAAGATCAGCAAGACGCTCAAGGTTGGCGAATTCAAGCGCGCGAGGATCGTTGGAAGCGATGGCCACGACCTGGTGGC
>JBDTRV010000439.1:0-3163 GCA_039931475.1 Burkholderiales bacterium
TAGCCGCAAAGGATCAGCGAAAAGTCGGGGAACAGGAGCTGCGCGTAGTTCAAGCATTCGAGAATAGCAGTCGGGCCTCGCGCAACATGCGGGTTTTCCCGTAGGTGCAATCCGGGTAGCCAGACGTTGCCCGCTTGTGGCGCAATGTCATTCCATCGAATCGCTTCGATGAGGCTCCACGCCAAACCGCAAAAAATAGGGATCCAGGCCATGCACCGTCGCACACTCTTAGCGTTGACCGTCCTTGTCGTTGCTGGCGCGGCGCAGGCAGACGGCTACCCGAACAAGACGATCAAGCTGCTGGTGCCGTTCGCGGCCGGTGGCACGACGGACCTGGTGGCGCGTGCCATCTCCGACGCGATGGGCAAGGCCATGGGCACCACGGTGATCGTCGAGAACCGCGGCGGCGGTGGCGGAGCGGTGGGCGCTGCCGAGACGGCGCGCGCCACGCCGGACGGTTATTCGCTCGGCGTTGCCACCGTGTCCACCACGGCGACCAATCCCGCGCTCAACCCGAAGATTGCGTACAACCCGCTGACCGACTTCACGCCGATCATCAACATCGCGGCCACGCCGAACGTGCTCGCGGTGAACCCGTCGTTCCCGGCCAAGGACCCGAAGGCGTTGATCGCGGAACTCAAGCGCAACCCCGGCAAGTATTCGTTCGCCACCTCCGGCGCCGGCGGCATCGCGCACCTGCAGATGGAGCTGTTCAAGAGCCTCACAGGCACTTACATCACGCACATCCCGTATCGCGGCTCCGGCCCGGCGCTGAACGACACCGTCGCCGGCCAGGTGCCGATGATCTTCGACAACCTGCCGTCCGCGCTGCCGTTCATCAAGGACGGGCGCCTCGTTGCCGTGGCCATCGCCGCACCGGCGCGCCTGCCGGTCCTGCCGAACGTGCCGACGTTCAAGGAGATCGGGTTGGAGCCGGTCAACCGCATGGCTTACTACGGCCTTTACGGGCCGAAGGGGCTGCCGGCCGAAGTGGTCGAGAAAGTCAACGCCGCTGTGAAGCAAGCGCTGCAAGACCCGGCGGTGCGCCAGCGCATCGAAGGCACTGGCGCGCTGATCGTCGCGAACACGCCGGAGCAGTTCGGAGAGCAGATCAAGACCGAGTTCGAGCTTTACAAGAAGGTGGTGGAAAACTCGAAGCTGACCTTGGAATGAAGGCCAGCGCCGCGGTGCCGACTCAAGCGCAATGAATGCTACTGTTTGGATAGCTGGAAAGGTCCACCTCGTCTGCGCGAGAAGCCATCTGGAGGCTTCATTCGAATGACGCCTGAAAGCCAGTCGCGTATCGACGCCTTCATCGACGCCCTCTGGCTGGAACACGGCCTGGCGCCCAACACGCTGGCGGCATACCGGCGCGATTTGTCGATGTTCGCGCAGTGGCTCGGCCTGAAGGCAAAGACGCTCGACACGGCCAGCGAGGCTGACCTGAACGCTTACTTTTCCGAGCGCCATGCCGCCACCAAGGCCAGCAGCGCGAACCGGCGGCTCACGGTGTTCAAGCGCTACTTCCGCTGGGCGCTGCGCGAGGGCGCGATCACGGTCGATCCGAGCCTCAAGCTGCAACCGGCGCGGCAGGCGCTGCGCGTGCCCAAGACCTTGACCGAAGCGCAAGTGGAAGCGCTGCTCGAGGCGCCCAATGAAGACACGCCGCTCGGCTTGCGCGACCGCACCATGCTCGAGTTGATCTATGCGAGCGGCCTGAGAGTTTCCGAACTGGTCTCGCTCAAGGCGTTCAACCTGGGCATGAACGAAGGCGTGGTGCGGGTTTTGGGCAAGGGCGGCAAGGAGCGGCTGGTGCCGTTCGGCGAAATCGCGCGCCTCTGGCTGGCGCGCTACCTGGCGGAGGGCCGGCCCGAGATTCTGGGTGCGCGGCAGACGGCGGACTTGTTCGTGACGCGCCGCGGTGCCGGCATGACGCGGGTGATGTTCTGGATGCTCGTCAAGAAATATGCACTTGCCGCCGGCATTCGCGTGCCGCTGTCGCCCCACACCTTGCGCCATGCGTTCGCCACGCACCTGCTCAACCATGGCGCCGATCTGCGGACAGTGCAGTTGCTGCTCGGCCATGCCGACATTTCGACCACGACGATTTACACCCATGTCGCGCGCGAGCGGCTGAAGGTGCTGCTCGCCAGGCACCACCCGCGCGGCTGAGCAAGCTGTCGGCAACGCCGCCCCAACGACGGTGCCAGCCGCGGACCGCCAGCTACCGCCGATCTACCGCAATACCTTACGGAGATTCGGTGTTTGTCAGATCGCGGTCAGCACCGACGCGCACTATTTCGCGCCACTCAGACATTTAAGGAGGCAAGACATGGAACCCACCGAGCTGGATCTTCGGATATCGAACAATCCGACCTACCAGAAACTGAAAGCAAAGCGCAGCAAATTCGGCTGGACGCTCGCGATCCTGATGCTGATCGTCTATTACGGCTTCATCGGCCTGATCGCGTTCGACAAGGAATTGCTGTTCAAGCGCATTGGCTCGGGCGTCATGACCTGGGGTATGCCGATCGGCTTCGGCGTGATCATTTTCACCATCATCATCACGGCCATCTACGTGCGGCGCGCCAACAGCGAATACGACAAGATGACCGAGGAAATCGTTCGGAGCGTCAAGAAATGATCAGGCAAACATCCAAGGCACTGGCGGTCTTCGCCACCCTGTCCGCGTTGATCCTGGGCGCCACCGCCTGGGCCGCCGGCGCCGACCTCGGCCAGGCTGAAAAACAGCCCACCAACTGGACCGCGATCATCATGTTCGCGGCGTTCGTCGTCTTCACGCTGTTCATCACCAAATGGGCCGCGTCCAAGACCAAGTCGGCGTCCGACTTCTACACCGCCGGCGGTGGCATCACCGGATTTCAGAACGGCCTTGCGATCGCGGGCGATTACATGTCGGCCGCGTCGTTCCTCGGGATTTCCGCGGCGGTGATGGTCAGCGGCTTCGACGGGCTGATTTTCTCGATCGGCTTTTTGGTCGGCTGGCCGGTCGTCACGTTCCTGCTTGCCGAGCGGCTGCGCAACCTGGGCAAGTTCACCTTCGCCGACGTGGCGGCATTCCGCTTCAAGCAGGCGCCGGTGCGTGTGTTCGCCGCGTCGGGCACGTTGATCGTGGTCGCGTTCTACCTGATCGCGCAGATGG
>JBDTRV010000440.1:0-3156 GCA_039931475.1 Burkholderiales bacterium
CGGAAACCGACCTGGTCTTTCAGGATGCGGTCGATCGTCGCGAAATCCGCAACGCCTTCGACCACGACGCGCAGCGCCTCGGTGCCGTAGCCGCGCCCGGCGTGGTTGACGATGAAGCCCGGCGTGTCCTGCGCCAGCACCGGCGTGTGGCCCATCTCCTTCGCATAGGCCGAAAGAGCCGTGCAAATCGACGGATCGGTCTTCAGCCCGGCAATCACCTCGACCACCTTCATCAATGGCACCGGGTTGAAGAAGTGAAAGCCCGCGAACTTTTCGGGGCGCTTGAGCGCCGCCGCGATCGCGGTGACCGACAGCGACGAGGTGTTCGTCGCGAGCACTGCCGACGGTTGAACGATGCCCTCCAGTTCGACAAACAGCGTCTGCTTTACGTCCAGCCGCTCGACCACCGCCTCGATCACACAATCACAATCGGCCAGATCGGACAAAGCCGCGGCCGCCACCAAACGTTGCTTGAATGACGCAACCTTGCCGGCGTCGAGCTTGCCCTTGGCCTGCAGCTTGTCCCACTGTTCGCCGACCGAGGTTCGCGCGGCCTCGACAGCCGCGCCCTGCATGTCGAACAACCTGACGGTGCTGCCGGCCTGCGCCGCGATCTGTGCAATGCCGCGCCCCATTGCGCCGGCGCCCACGATGCCGATGGTGTTGAAGGTAGTCATATGCGCTTCATTATGCGCAATCGATCACTCATGCGGAGCGAAGAGTCGAAGCGTCCGCGAGGCTCCGCGTTGCCCAGGCGCTGACCGCGATCGCGACCAGCATGCCGGCCAGCGCAATCCAGTTCAGCGAGTCGAGGTCGCCGGTTGCGACCAGCCAGCCGCCGCCGGCCGCGCCGATTGCCTGGCCCGCGTACATGCCCGATGAGTTGAGCGCGATCGAACCCGATGCGAGGGTCGGTGCGATCGACACCAGCCGCGCCTGCTGCGCCGAGTTCGACGCGAACATCCCGAGCGCCCAGGGAACGGCGACCAAGGCGGTCAACCACATGCTCGTGCCCAGCGGCCACAGCAAGAGTGACAGCGCCATGAAAAAGAGCGCGACCATCACCGATGCGGATGCGCCCACTTTTTCAATGTAGCGCGACATCACGGTGTTGCCGATGAAGCCGAAGGCGCCGAACCAGGCAAAGAACAGGCTCAACTCGGTCGGCGTGGCCGCATAGAGGGTTTTGAAGTAGGGCGCGAAGTACGACAGCAGCGTGAACTGGCTGGCCGCGAACAACACGGTCACCGCGATGCACAGCATGAGCGGTTTGGAACGCACCGTTTCGCCCCAGGCCGCGAGCGAAAGCGCCGGCGGCTTGACGCCATCGGGCATGGTGCGCCAGACCCAGACGGCGCTGATGGCGCCGATCAGGGCCACCAGCACAAAGGCGCTGCGCCAGCCAAAGAAGCCGCCCAGCAACGCGCCGATTGGCATGCCCAGCACCGATGCGATCGACCACCCGAGAAAGATGAAGGTGATCGCACGACCGCGCCGGTGCAACGGCACCAACAGTCCCAGACAGGAGGCCGCCTGCGGCGTGAAGATCGCCGCCGGGATCACGGCCAGTATCCGCACCGTGAGCAGCGATCCGAAGGTCGGCATGGCCGCGCACGCGAGGTGCGCCAGCGCATACCAGAGCAGCGACAAGGTCAACAGGCGACGCCGATCGAAGCCGGCGACCAGAGTCGCGAACAACGGCGCGCCGACGGCCACGACGATGGCGCCGGCCGAAATGAGCTGCCCGGCGGCGCCGACGGAAACTTCGAGCGACCCGGCGATCACGTCCAGCGTGCCAGCCACCACCATGATGCCGGTGCCGATCACGAAGTTGCCGAACATCAGCGCCCACAAGACGCCGCGCGGCGTCGTCGGATCGGCCGAAGCCGCGGGTGCAGTCGTCACCGCCTGACCTGCAACGCTCCTGGATTCAGGATGTTGGTCGGCGTGCCGCGCGAAAAGGCCACGATGTTGTCGAAGGCGGCATTGAAGTACAGTTCATAGCTGTCTTGCTCCACGAAACCGATGTGCGGTGTGCAGATGCAGTTCTCGAGCCGCAGCAGCGGGTGGCCCTGCAGGATCGGCTCGCTTTCGAACACGTCAACCGCAGCCAGCCCCGGACGACCGCGGTTGAGCGCCGCGATCAACGCATCCGGCTCGAGCAACTCGGCGCGCGAGGTGTTCACGAACAGCGCCGAAGGCTTCATGCGCGACAGGTCTTCCAGCGTGATGATGCCGCGCGTCTCGTCGGCAAGCCGCAGGTGCAGCGACAGCACGTCCGCCAGCGCAAAGAACTGCTCGCGGCTGGCCGCCGGCTCCAGCCCGTCGGCCAGGGCGCGCTTTTGCGATGCCTCGCTGCCCCAGACGATCACCTTCATGCCGAACGCGCGGCCGTAGCCTGCCACCAGTTGCCCGATCTTTCCGTAGCCCCAGACGCCCAGGGTGCGGCCGCGAAGCACCGTGCCCAGGCCGAAATTGGGCGGCATCGTGCCGGACTTGAGCCCCGATTGCTGCCAGGCGCCGTGCTTCAGGTTCGAGATGTACTGCGGCAGGCGGCGCGCGGCTGCCATCACCAGCGCCCAGGTCAGCTCGGCTGCCGCGAATGGCGCGCCCACGCCTTCGGCCACCGCCACGCCATGATCGGTGCAGGCCGCCACGTCTACGTGGCTGCCGACCTTGCCGGTCTGCGCGATCAGCTTGAGCTTGGGCAGTTTCTCGATGAGCTGCCGGTTCAGGCTCGTGCGTTCACGGATCAGCACGATGCATTCCGCGTCCTTCAGCCGCACCGACAACTGGCCAAGACCCTTCACGGTGTTCGTATAGACCTTGGCCGGAAATGGATCGAGCTTGCTCGAGCAGCGCAGCTTTCGCACCGCGTCTTGGTAGTCGTCGAGGATGACGATGTTCATTTCTGGCTTTCCGCTGGTTGCTGCTCGCCGTGGTAGCGGGTGGCAAGTTCGACCTCGTTTTTCGATCCCATGAACACGCCGACCCGCTGATGGAGCGCGGTCGGCTCGATGTCCATGATGCGCTGGCGCCCGTCGGTCGCGGCGCCGCCGGCCTGCTCGACCAGCCACGCCATCGGGTTGGCTTCGTACATGAGGCGCAGCTTGCCGGGCTTGTCGGGCTCGCGCTTGTCCCACGGATACATGAAGA
>JBDTRV010000441.1:0-3154 GCA_039931475.1 Burkholderiales bacterium
ACCGACTTCTCGCGGCTCAATCGCCGCATGCACAACAAGTCGTTCACCGCCGACGGGCAAGCCACGATCATCGGTGGGCGCAACATCGGCGACGAATACTTTGGCGCGATCGACGGCACCTTGTTCGAGGATCTGGACACGCTGGCGGTCGGGCCGGTGGTGGCTGAGGTGGAACGCGACTTCGACCGCTACTGGGCCAGTGCCTCGGCCTTCCCGATCGAGCGCATCGTCACACCAGTGAGCAGCGAGCGGCTTTCAGCCATTGCCTCGGAAGCGGCCCAGGCCGAGCGAGATCCGGCCGCCGAACGCTACATGAAGGCGTTGCGTGAATCGACTTTTGCCCAGCAGATCATCGGCGGCCAGTTGCCTCTGATTTGGGCCAAGGCGCAAATGGTCAGCGACGACCCGGCCAAGGTTCTCGGCAAGGCGAAAGAAAAAGAGTTGCTGTTGCCGAAGCTGCAGCACCTGCTCGGCCAACCGAAGAAGAGGCTTGATCTAGTGTCGCCCTATTTCGTTCCGACCGACGCCGGGGTCGATGCGTTCGCTGCCATGGCGGCGCGCGGCGTTTCGATCCGCGTGCTGACCAACTCGCTCGAGGCAACCGACGTCGCGCCGGTACACGCCGGCTATGCCAAGCATCGCAAGGAGTTGCTCGCTGCCGGCATCCGGCTGTACGAGCTGCGACACCTCTCCGACCGGCCTCGGCCATCGCTCGCGAGCAAGACCGGGCTGGGCGGCAGTTCCGCATCGAGCCTCCACGCCAAAACTTTCGCAGTCGACGCGGACCGCGCGTTCATCGGCTCATTCAACTTCGATCCGCGCTCGGCCCGCCTGAACACCGAGCTCGGATTTTTGATCGACAGCCCGGAAATCGCCAAGGCGATGCATGGTGCCTTCGAGGCGGAAGTGCCGGCGCGGTCTTACGAGGTGCGCTTGACGCCGTCGTCCGATCTGGTCTGGATCGAGCGCCGGGGCGGCCAGGAGATCAGGCACGATAGCGAACCCGGCGCCGGCCCGTTCATGCGCCTGTGGATTGGCTTCCTGTCGCTGTTGCCGATCGACTGGATGCTCTGACGGCCAGCGCGCCGCCCACCGATCATTCCTTGCCAATCGTCTCTTCGAGCGCCGCCACCGGCAGCCCGAACTTGCGCACCACCATGCGGTTCAGCGCCACCTGTCCGCCCGGTTGAAGGTACAGCCACTGTTCAGTGTCGAGCCCGCCTTCGGCGGTGAATCGAAGGTGCAGCCGATTGCCGCTGACGTCGCCGGTCACTGGCCCTTCAGCGCTGGTGAGCGTGCCGCCGTAGCGTCCGTCACCGGCCGGATGGATGCGCCAGGTGCGGGTTGCCGGGGATTCGCTTCCGCGCTCGATCCGCTGCACCAGCACGAGCGTGCCGTCCGGCTCCACGGTGCCCTCGCCAACGACCTGGACCGGGGTCGATCCGGACAGCAGGATTTTCAAGGTGGCCTGGCCGTGCGTCCGCCCGGAGAAGAACCCAGCGGGTGAAAACACCGGTTCGGCGCGGGCCAGATCCGCGTGCTCGGGCGTCACGATGCACGCGGCGAGCGGCAATGCGAGACAGGAAAGGAGCATCGTTCTCATTTTTAGTGATCCTTTGCGGTTGCGTTTCGGCGAGTCCACCTTGGATAATCCCGACCGTACATGGGATCCATTCGCAACATCGTTCGTATGCCACTCACCGTCGTCAGGGCCTCGATGGTCGCGCTGGCGTTTCTTGTTTTTTCGGGCATCGGCTTTGCGCAATCTCCATCCGCGCCGGCCACACCCGACGCGGACGCGCGCTGGCGCGCCGACCTTGCCGCATTTGAAGCAGCCGACCACGACCATCCGCAACCGCCCGGCGGCGTGCTGTTTGTCGGCAGCTCTTCGATCCGGTTGTGGAACGGCCTGGAGCAGCAGTTTGGACATGTTCCGGTCGTGATCAAGCGCGGTCTTGGCGGCTCGCGCATCGACGACTTCACGCGCCATCTCTCGCGCCTGGTGCTGCGCTACCGGCCACGGCTGGTGGTGGTCTACGCCGGCGACAACGACATTGCGCAGGGCCGCTCACCGAAAGAGGTACTTGCGAGCTTTCAGACTTTCGCGACGCGCCTGAGGCAGTCGCTCCAGGCGACTCGCATCGCCTTCATTTCGATCAAACCCAGCCCAACCCGGCGCGAGTTTCTGCCCAAGGTGCGGCAGGCCAACGCGCTGATCGAAGACTGGGCTGGCTCCAGGCCCTGGCTCGACTTCATCGATGTGTATACGCCGATGACTCTCGCCGACGGAGCGCCTAGGCCCGAGCTTTTTCGCGCCGATGGCCTGCATCTGAACGACGCCGGCTACGCGCTGTGGCGGTCGATCATCGCGGACCGGCTTCGTTGACGGCTTTCGCGGCCGGCGGCGGGTTCGCGCGGCGGCCGGCGGCGCGCGATCGATCCACCAGGCGGCTGATCCAGGCAACGCCATAGATTACGGCGAAGGCGACAGCGAGGAGCGCCAGGTCGATCCACACCGGGCGCTGCGGCCCGCCGGCCCCGAACAGCGCGAGCGCGAGCAGCACCACCACCAGGTGGGCGCAGAACACCGCAAGTGACGCGGCGCCCAAAATCTCGAGCCACGGCCAGCGCGGTTTGAGCGTGAGCAGCGCGGGGCCGAAGCGCAAGACCAGCACGACCAGCGCAAAGAAGTTGACAAGGCGCAGCGGGCCGAGGTGCCACTTGTCAAACAAGGGATTGAACTGCGGCCAGACCAAAAACGGCGTCTGCCCGCTCGTGTGGCGCCAGACCAGGCCGGCAACGCCGATCGCCACCGCCATCGCAAGCAGCCAGTGCGGAAACCGCGGCACGCCGTTCGGCCCCTTGGGCACAGCCATGCCGCCGGCGCCGAGCGCGAGGCCGAACATCCACATGAACTGCCAGGCCAGCGGATCGAACGCACCGATTTGCGACAGCGGCACCTTGAGGCCCGTGAGCGCCCGCAGCGCGTCGTAAAGCGCATGACTGAGCCCGAACTGCGCGGTCAGCCATAGCAGCACGCTCGCTGCCATCCAGCCGGCCCAGCCGCGCCGCATCCCGTGCGCCATCACGAACGGGCTCAGCAACATGAACAGCACGTACAGCGGGAGGATGTCGAGCAGCGGCGGGTTGTAGA
>JBDTRV010000442.1:0-3149 GCA_039931475.1 Burkholderiales bacterium
CAACCCGAGGCGGTGCGCGCGAATCCGGCGGTGCAGGAGGCGTATCTGGGCGCCAGCCATGGCGACGATGCCGAGGAAGGACACTGACGCCATGCTGAAGATCGACCAGCTTCATGGGTACTACGGCAAGAGCCACGTGCTGCATGGCGTGGATTTCGAGATCCAGCCGGGCGAGATCGTCGCGCTGCTCGGCCGCAACGGCTCGGGCCGATCGACCACCGCGAAGGCGATCATGGGCCTGGTCGAATGCACTGGATCGGTCGAGTGGAAAGGCCAGCAGATCATTGGGAAACACAGCTTTGAGATCGCGCATCTGGGCATCGGCTACGTGCCCGAAAGCCGCGACATCTTTCCGAAGCTCACCGTGCATCAGAATTTGTTGCTCGGCCAAAAAGGTTCGGGCAAGGGCAGCCGCTGGTCGTTCGACGACATGTACACCATGTTCCCTCGCCTGAAGGAGCGGCAGCACACCGAAGCCGGCGTGATGTCTGGGGGCGAACAACAGATGCTCACCCTTTGCCGCACCTTGATGGGCGACCCCGATCTCATCATCATCGACGAGCCGACCGAGGGTCTCGCGCCCAAAATCGTGACCCTGGTGGGCGAGTACCTTCAGACGCTCAAGAGCCGCGGCATCTCGGTCTTGCTGATCGAACAGAAGCTCACGATCGCAATGACGATTTCCGATCGCGCGCTCGTCATGGGGCACGGCAGCATCGTGTTTCAGGGAACGCCAGCCAGCCTGCGCGCGGACGACGCGACGCGCAAGGAATGGCTCGAAGTCTGAGCTTCCACCCGCTCGATGCTGGCCGCGACTTGGCGATCATGGTTATTTTACCAACAAAAATGCCGCTCGACGCCCGTCCCGCCGTCGTTTCTAGCTATTGTTTCAGGAGTGCCGCACTCCCAGTCGGGGCATCGGTTGCAACGTCGCTTCCGAGACCGACAAAATAGCGCAGTTGCCTTCTCATTGAACCCATTCACATTTTTCGCTTGCATTCCCACCAACCCTTTTGAGGAAAACCGGACATGACCGCTGAATACAAAGTCCACGGCGACGTGGCAGTCATCACCTTGAACAACCCTCCCGTCAACGGTCTCGGGTTTTCGACCCGGCTGGGCATCACCGATGGGCTGGCCAAGGCGAATGCGGACGATGCGGTCAAAGCCATCGTCATCACAGGTGCAGGCAAGGCGTTCTCGGGCGGCGCCGACATCAAGGAGTTCGGCACGCCCAAGGCGCTTGCCGAGCCGAACCTGGGCAGCGTGATCCGGGCAGTCGAGTATTCGCCCAAGCCGGTCGTCGCCGCGATTCATTCGGTGGCGATGGGTGGCGGGCTGGAATTGGCGCTGGGGTGCCACTACCGAATCGCGGCTCCCGGCGCGAGCATCGCACTGCCGGAAGTCAAGCTCGGCATCCTGCCCGGCGCGGGCGGCACGCAGCGGCTGCCGCGGGTGCTCGGCGTGGAAACCGCGTTGAACATGATCGTCTCCGGGGAGGCGGTCAAGAGCGAGATGCTTGGCATGGCGCCGGGCCAAAAGCTGTTCGACAAGATGGCTACGTCGGCCGAATCGCTGGCTGAAGAAGCGCTGGCGTTCGCCAAGTCCATTGCCGACAAGCGCCCGCTGCCGATGGTGCGCGACCTGCCGTGCAAGCATCCGCTCGGCGACGCCTACTTCGGCTTTGCGAAGAACATGGTCGGCGCGATGTCGAAGAACTATCCCGCGCCGCTCAAGTGCCTCGAATGCGTGAAGGCCGCGACCACGATGAAGTTCGAGGACGGCATGGCGTTCGAGCGCGAGCAGTTCGTGGGCCTTTTGATGTCGCCCGAAAGCCGCGCACTGCGCCACATCTTCATCGGGCAGCGCGCAGCATCAAAGATCCCCGACGTGCCGGCCGACACGCCAACGCGCAAGATCGAATCGGTGGCGGTAATCGGCGCCGGCACCATGGGCGGCGGCATTTCGATGAACTTCCTGAACGCGGGCATCCCGGTCAAGATCATCGAGACCAAGCAGGAAGCGCTCGATCGCGGCATCGCGACCATCAAGAAGAACTACGAGTCGCAGGTCAAGCGCGGCAAGCTGAAACAGGACAAGCTGGATCAGCGCATGGGCCTGCTCACCACCACTCTCGACTATCAGGACATCAAGAACGCCGACCTCGTGATCGAAGCCGTGTTCGAGGAAATGGGCGTCAAGGAGCAGGTGTTCAAGAAGCTGGACGAGGTGATGAAGCAAGGCGCGATTCTCGCGTCGAACACCTCCACGCTCGACGTCGACAAGATCGCCGCCTTCACCAAGCGCCCGCAGGACGTGGTCGGCATGCACTTCTTCAGCCCGGCCAACGTGATGAAGCTGCTCGAAGTGGTGCGCGGCGAAAAGACCGCGAAAGATGTGCTCGCCACGGTGATGGAGATCGCCAAGAAGATCAAGAAAACCGCGGTCGTCTCAGGCGTCTGCGACGGCTTCATCGGCAACCGCATGATCGAGCAGTACTCACGCCAGGCCGGCTTCTTAATCGAAGAAGGCTGCACGCCGCAGCAGGTGGACAAGGCGGTCGAGAAGTTCGGCTTTGCGATGGGTCCGTTCCGCATGGGCGACCTGGCGGGCAATGACATCGGCTGGGCCATTCGCAAGCGCCGCTATGTCGAAAAGCCGAACATGAAGTACAGCAAGACGGCCGACCTCCTGTGCGAGATGGGTCGCTTCGGCCAAAAAACCGGCAAAGGTTGGTACGACTACCAGGCCGGCAAGCGCGACGCGATTCCGAGCGCCGAAGTGGTCGCCATGATCGAGAAGCACCGCAAGGACATGGGCCTCGAGCCACGCAAGATATCCGACGACGAAATCGTGCAGCGCCTCGTGTTCTCGCTCGTCAACGAAGGCGCGCGCATCCTCGAGGACGGCATTGCGACAAAGGCCAGCGACATCGACATGGTCTACATCACCGGCTACGGCTTTCCGATCTACCGCGGTGGGCCGATGCTTTATGCGGACATGGTCGGTTTGTTCAACGTCGTGCAGGCGATGAAGCGCTTTGCTAAGAACCCGAACGACGATGCCAAGTTCTGGGAGCCGGCGCCGCTTCTGGCCAAGCTGGCGGCCGAGGGCAAGACGTTCAATTGACCCGCCGCTTCGCCCTGCCT
>JBDTRV010000443.1:0-3148 GCA_039931475.1 Burkholderiales bacterium
GCTGGCTGGTCGATGGCGCGGCGATCATGAATCAGGTGCCGATCTGCCGCTGCTCATATGCGCCTTATGCGCGCGCGATGATTCGCATCTGCCGCGAGGAGAGCTTCCATCAGCGCCAGGGCTTCGACTCGCTCATGACGATGATGACGCACGGCACGCAGGAGCAAAAAGACATGGTGCAGGAAGCGGTGAACCGCTGGTGGTGGCCGTCACTCATGATGTTCGGCCCACCGGATGACCAGTCGCCCAACTCCGCGCAGTCGATGCGTTGGGGCATCAAGCGGGTTTCCAACGACGAGCTGCGCCAGAAGTTCATCGATGCCGCGGTGGATCAGGCCAAGGTCCTGGGCGTGACGTTTCCCGACCCTGATCTGAAGTGGAACACCGAACGCGAGCATTACGACCATGGCGCGATCGACTGGGACGAGTTCTGGCGAGTCGTCGGCGGCGACGGGCCATGCAATCAGGACCGGCTGCAGGCGCGGATCGACGCCTGGGACGACGGTGCCTGGGTGCGTGAGGCGGCGCTGGCTCATGCCGCGAAACAGGAAAACGCCCAAGCCATGGAGCGTGTGGCATGAGCTCACCTCCCCTGCCCCCAAGCGCGTCCAAGACCCCGGTTGAAACGAACAAAGCCGCCAAAACCGTGCCGACGCCGACCAAGACTGAAGGCAAATCGTCCTCCAAACCCGCAGCCGGCGGCAAGGACGTGCAAGCCGCCGAGTGGCCGCTGTGGGAAATCTTCGTGCGCAGCAAATCGGGCCTGGATCACAAGCACTGCGGCAGCCTGCATGCGGCCGACCCGAAGATGGCGATCCAGCTCGCGCGTGACGTCTACACGCGCCGGCAGGAAGGCACAAGCATCTGGGTGATGCGTAGCGACCAGATCACCGCGAGCGATCCCGGCGACAAGGACATGTACTTCGATCCGGCCGAAGACAAGGTGTATCGGCACCCGACCTTCTACAAGCTGCCCCAAGCCGTCGACCACATGTAAAGGCGGGCCACACGAACATGCAGAACTCCATCGAAATCGACCACAGCCCCGCGGTGCAGTACCTGCTGCGCATCGGCGACACCTGCCTGATCCTTGCCCAGCGCCTTTCCGAATGGTGCGGCCACGGGCCCGTCCTCGAAGAAGACATCGCGATGTCGAACATGGCGCTCGATCTGGTTGGCCAGTCGCGCGCGGTTCTGACGCATGCCGGCAAGCTCGAAGGGCAAGAGCACGACGAGGACCAGCTTGCCTTCCTGCGCAACGAGGGCGACTATTTGAACCTGACCATCGTCGAGCTGCCGCGCGGCGACTTCGCGTTCACCATGGTGCGCCTTGCAATCGTCTCCACTTGGTTCAAGCTGCTGTGGGAAAGGCTTTCCGAGTCGAGCGACGAGGAGCTGTCGGCCATCGCCGGCAAGGCGGTAAAGGAAGCGCGCTACCACCAGCAGCATGCGGCCGACTGGGTGGTGCGGCTTGCGGGCGGAACCGAGGAATCGCGCGAGCGCACCGAGAAGGCGCTGGTCCAACTGTGGCGCTACACCCCGGAGTTGTTCGAGGCCGATGCGGTCGATGCCGAAGCGGCGCTAAGCGGCCTGGGTCCGAGCTGGGCCGAACTCCACACGGCGTGGCAGGCCGACATGCATGCGATTCTGGAAGAAGCGGAGCTTGCGGCGCCGAAGCTATCCGCCTTCCGCAGCACCGGCAAGACGGGAGTGCACAGCGAACACATGGGCTACATCCTGACCGATATGCAATACCTGCAGCGCAGCTTTCCGGGAGGCGTCTGGTGATGTCCGCCGACGCTGTTGCTCCTGATATTGGAGCAAACAATCCAAGAGTGACGCGCAGTTGGGCCGTTTTAGAGCACGTTTTGGACCCCGAAGTGCCGGCCCTGTCGGTCTGCGATCTCGGCATCGTGCGCGATGTGATCGATCATGGCGACCAGCTCGAAGTCGTGCTCACCCCCACCTACTCCGGCTGCCCCGCCACCGAGGTGATCGAGCACGACGTGCTGGCCGCGCTCGACGCCGCCGGACTCGGCCCGGCGCGTGCGACGTTGCAGCGCGCGCCGGCCTGGACCAGCGACTGGATCAGCGCCGAAGGCAAACGCAAGTTGCTCGAATACGGCATCGCGCCGCCGGGCGCCGCCATCTTGCCGGATGGTTCGGTGCCGATTCGCTTCTTCGGCCGCGGATCGCTCAGCGAACGCATCGAATGCCCACGCTGCGGCAGCGCCAACACCGAGCGGCTGGCCGCCTTCGGCTCGACCGCGTGCAAAGCCCTGTACCGCTGCGTCGCCTGCCGCGAACCCTTCGAACACTTCAAGCCGATATGAGCATCATCTTCCACCCTTTGCGCGTCCATGCCGTGCGGCCCGACACAGCCGAAGCCGTCATTGTTGCATTCGACGTGCCGCAAGACCTGCGTGAAGTGTTCAGCTTCACCCAGGGCCAGTACCTCACCTTGCGCAAGGACATCGACGGCGAGGACATGCGCCGCTCCTACTCGATTTGCGCCGGCGTCGACGATGGCGAGCTGCTCGTCGGCGTGCGCAAGGTCAAGGGCGGCGTGTTCTCGAACTGGATCAACGAGAAGCTCAAACCCGGCGACGAGATCAGCGTGATGGCGCCGCAGGGGCGCTTCTTCGTCTCGGTAGAACCGGATCAGGCGCGCCACCACGTCGGCATCGCCGGTGGAAGCGGCATAACGCCGATCCTCTCGACCATGAAGACCGTGCTCGCGCGCGAGCCGAACAGCCGTTTCACCTTGATCTATGGCAACCGGCAAATCAAGTCGACGATGTTCAAGGAAGACATCGAGGACCTGAAGAACAAGTACCTCTCGCGTTTCGTCGTGCACCACGTGTTCTCGGACGAACACACCGACGCCGATTTGAACCAGGGCGTTATGAACCGCGAGAAGATCGGCGATTTTCTGAAAACGGTGATGCGGCCCGAAACGATCGACCATGTCTTCGTCTGCGGCCCGTTCCAGATGAACGACGAGGCGGAAGCCGCGTTGCTGGCTGCCGGCGTGCCCGAAGAGCGCATCCACATCGAACGCTTCGGCGTGGCCCAACCAGCGGCCGGCGCGGACGGCAAGGTCGGAGCGGTGGTGCACGAGGCGCAGCCGGGCGATGCGGAAGCCGCG
>JBDTRV010000444.1:0-3141 GCA_039931475.1 Burkholderiales bacterium
CGTCGCAGCCAGTCGAAATGGCCTCCCGCAACTGGATGATGCGGCGCATGCTGATCGATTCGGTCAGGAAGGACCCGGACTGGAACGAGGGCAACTACACCACGCAGCCCAAGGGCCTGCGGGTGGCCAACGTGTTCTTCGGCATCGCGACCAACGGCGGCTCCGAGGCGTACTACAAAGCCGCGCCGACCCGCGAGGCGGCCGACCAGTTGCTCGACAAGCGGCTGGCCACGCCGTTCAAGGCCGACGCGAACGACACCATGTACCAGTGGGATGCCTCGCACAACTACAACCCGGCGGGCGAACTCGAGAAGATCAAGGGGTCAGTGCTGGCGATCAACTCGGCCGACGATGAACGCAACCCGCCCGAACTCGGCGTGATGGAGCGCGAACTCAAGCGGATTCCGAACGCGCGGCTGTACCTGATACCCGGCAGCCCGGAAACCAGCGGCCACGGCACCACCGGCCGGGCGAAGTTCTGGAAAGAGGAAGCGCGCAAGGTGCTGGAGACGGCGCCGAAGCTGCCCACCCTGTAAACCGAGGCGGGCGCGCGACCGCCCACGGCGCGGCCCTGCACGGCGCCCGAGATTGCGTGGGGCTGGTAAACCCTCCTCCGCGCGACAGCGGCTGGAAGCGACTGGAAGCGGAGTTCGCGTTCCTCTCACCGAGACTTGCGTCAGTGTTCCCACTCGGGAGACGCGGCGCCAAATCGCCGCGCCGCTTCTCGACCTGCCGCTTCCTTCAAGCCGCCACGAACGCCCCGTGCAACCCTAGCGGCAACGCATACGGCAAGGTGGCCTGCGCGACCGGCCCGTCGGCCAGCCGATCGGCCGCGAAGCACGACAGCACGGTCTTGTTCTGCTTGACGTCGAGCACCGTTCCGAGCACCCAGCCCGGCCGGTCGCCGTCGGGCACGAACACGTGCTCCTCGACCATGCAGTCCGGCCCGTACTCATGGCGCTCCGACTGGCCCGATTCGACGTCGGTGCGCGCGACCGCGCCAAAGCCCGGGCGGTCGGCGCGCAACTGCGTTGCATGCACCACATGCTGGTGGCGCAGACCGACCCGGCGCGGGTCGATGCGCGGGAATTCCGCTTCGAGCGGCAAGGTGGTCTGGCTTGCGCTGCCGGCGGCAAGGTCCAGCTTCACGGTCGTCAGCATCGGATCGGTGGTTTTGACGTACCGGCCGCGCATGACTTCGCGGTTCGTGACGAAGACCGACGAAGCGTTGTCGGAGCGAACATAGTCGAGATGAATTACGGCGCCGCCGGGCATTGGCTCTTCCCACGCGTTGCCCAGGTGAAACAGGAAGCCGGCCGGCAGTTGCAGCATCCGCCGCTTCTTCCAGTCCTTTTTGTCGACTACGAGCGCCCGCATGCCCAGCTCCGGCCGCCAGACGTGCGCATCGAGAAAGCTCGCGCCGGCTTCCTTGCGTTTGGCGTCGTACACCAACGGTGGCATCAGGAACACGAGATGACGATCCGTAACCGCGAAGTCGTGAATCATCGGCAGGTCGGCGACCGGCACGGCATCCGCTCTGCGCAATGCGCCATCAGGTGCGATCTCGTAGAGCACCAGCAGGCCTTGGCTGGAACCGATGCCGAAGTTCCAGACCGTGCCATCGGGATCGACCTTGGGATGCGCCGAAAACGGCAGACCGGCCAGGTCAGCGCGCCAGGTCTTGAAGCCCAGCGTGTCCAGCGTTTTCAGGTCCATCCGCGTGGCCGATCCGCCTTCCCACAGCGCCAGCAGTTCCCCGCCCAGCGGCAGCACGCTGGTGTTGGCGACGTTGACGCTGTCGGGCGAGGTCGGCGCCTGGACGCCGGGGAACACGGTGCCGAACGCCTCGGTCAGACGCCGGCCCGCGCGCAACTCGGCCTTGCGCTTGTCGGTGGCGACGTATCGACCCTGGTGCCGGACCTCGTTGCCATCGATCACGAAGCGCTGCACCATCCCGTCGCCGTCGAACCAGTGGTGGTAGCGCTGGCCGTTCAGATCATGGCCGGCCGGGCCGTTGCGATAGAAGCTGCCGGCAAGTGCATCCGGGAAGTGGCCGCGCACCTTGGCGGCCACGAGCGGCAGATCGGCGGGCGGGGTGGCAAAGCCAATCTTCCAGGGTGTGGTTGCGGCCTCGAATTCGGCCTGCCAGCTCTGCGGGCCGTCGGCGCGGGCCGAAAACGGCAACGAAGAAAGCAGCGGGGCACCGCCGGCAGCAGCCAGCTTGCGCAGCAGTTCACGTCGTTTCATGATGGCGCCCCTCACTTAAGGTTGATGACGATGGTGGCTTCGCGATCGAGCTCGACGGCCGACTCGTCGAAACCCGGCGGACCCATCACGCCTCTGGCATCGCGCGAAAATCCGTAGCGCTCGGTCGGCAAGCCGAGCAGGTTCTTGTCGAGCATGCCGTTGCCGTTCTCGTCCGCAAAGGCTTTCACCGCATAGCGACCTTTGGGCAGGCCCTGAAACAGCACTTGGGCGGTGCCGTCCTTGAGCTGCACGATCTGCGAAGCAACGGCTTTGTCGGCGCTGGAACCAAAAGCCTCGGCGCTGTCATACAGAGCGGCATAAACGCGAGCCGGTCCGGCCGGGCCGCCGAAAAAAGTGACGCCGAGGTCGGCCGCGGCGGCGAGTTGCGGCGCGACCAGGGGTGCGATCAAGGCTGCGGCGCACAGAAGCCGCCGGGCGGTTGAAAACGGGAATGACAGGCGTTTCATGAAAATCTCCTTGACTTATGGAGACCCAAGGATCGCCCTTGGCGCCGGCCCGGCCAAGTGCGCTGCGACGAAGCGCCGACATGGTGGCGCGAACCGCGGCTGGGGCGGAGTGAACCGCGCGACGCGGATCGGACCAACCGGCCAAAGAGTCCAGCAAAGAGCCGCGCGCAAGCGCAAAACAGCCGCCACCGCATTCGCGGCGACGGCTGCAGGGTCCGCGCTGGAGCGGCGCCTGGGCGAACGCGCTTAGGGCCGCGGCGGCGGCATCGACGCGGGTGGCACCGGGCCGGCGGACAACGGCGGAACCGGATTCACGCCCGGACTCGCGGTGGGTTTGGCGCCACTGCCGGCAGATGGCGACGTCGAAGGCGCCGAAGAGGCCGAGGGCGATCCAGCGCCGCCCGCACCGGACGGTGGGGCGGCGCCG
>JBDTRV010000445.1:0-3134 GCA_039931475.1 Burkholderiales bacterium
GCCCGACAGCCAGTTCCACCCCACGGCCCGCGCCTGCCGCCGCACCGGCCGCCGCTCGTGCTGCTTCAGCCGCCGCGGCCGCACCATCGGCCAGCAGCGCGACCACGCAAGTCACCGTTCGCCCTGGCGACACCGCAGGCCGCATCGCTGCGGCCCACATGCCGGCCAACGTTTCGCTCGAGCAAATGCTGGCCGCGATGCTGCGCACCAATCCGTCCGCTTTCGTCGATGGCAATGTGAACCTGCTCAAAGCCGGCGCGGTGCTCGATTTGCCCGATGCCGAGCAAGCCAAGACCTTGACGCAGACGCAAGCGCGGCAAACCCTCACGGCCCAGAGCCGCGATTTCAACTCGTTCCGGCGCAAGCTCGCGACCTCCGCCACACCGGCTACGCTCGCGGCGGCCGAGCGTTCCGCAACCGGAAAGCTCGCTGCAGAGGTCGCGGACCGCAAGCCGGCAACCAATTCACCAGACAAGCTCATGTTGAGCAAGGGTGCGGTCGACGCGCGCTCGGGCGCGAGCAGCGCGAACAGCGGCGCGGACACGTTCGCCAAGACCAGTGAGGCACGCGATGCGGCGCAGCGCGCGGCTGAACTGCAGAAGAACGTCAACGACCTGAACAAACTGCAAGCCGCGACGGCCGGCGCGACAGCGGTGCCTTCTGGTCCCGGCGACTCGCTTTCCACCGCCGCCGCGACGTCAGCTTCGAGCGCGGCCACCGGCGCCTCCGCTACTGGCGGATCGGACGCCGGCACTACCGCCGCGACGACCGAGACACTCGCGACCACACCGGCCATCGCCGCCGCTGGCGCCAAGCCTGCGCCTAAAGCTGCCGCCGCGGAAGCTGGCATCGTCGACCAAATGCTCGAAGAGCCGCTGCTGCCGGCCCTGGGCCTCGGCCTGGTGGCGCTGCTGGCCGGCTTTGGTTTTTATCGGTCGCGCCAGCGCAAGGCCGACGAGCGCACCTTCCTGTCGGAGGGCGACGGCGCTCCGGAGTCGTTTTTCGGCGTGTCCGGTGGTCAGGAAGTGGACGCGCAACATGGACAAACCAGCCACGGCTCCTCGGTGCTGTATTCGGCAAGCCAACTCGACGCCGGCGGCGAAGTCGACCCGGTGGCCGAAGCCGACGTCTACCTTGCCTACGGTCGCGACCAACAAGCAATCGATGCACTCAAGGAAGCGATTCGCACCACGCCGGAGCGCGTCATCGCGCGCACCAAATTGCTCGAAATCCACGCGCGCCGGAACGAAGCCAGCGAATTCGAGGCGTTGGCCGCGGAAACGCAGCACGTGGTCGGTGCCAACAGCCCCGAATGGCAACGCATCAGCGAACTCGGTCGCGATTTCGACTTCGCCAATCCGCTGTATCAGCCAACAAGCGGCGACGCCGCACCCACGGCCGTCCGCTCCTCGGCGGTAGGCGCTTCGACGATGCCGTCCGTGCTGGGCGCCGACCTGGACACCGGCGCTTCCGCAAGCGTCACCGCCGCGGCCGCCCTGGCGGCCGCCTCGCTCAGGTCCGCGTCGAACGCCGGCTGGAACCTCCCGTTCGACCTGGATCTGGACCTCGGCGCCCATCAGCTCGGCCACGCAGCGGGGCCGGTCGGGTTGGCTTCGGGCCAGCCGGGGGACACGAGCCGCGCGCCGCTCGATCTCGATCTGAGCGACTTCGGCGGTCTGGAGCCGACACCGAAATCGCAGCCGCGCACATTTACGCCAAAAAGCAACGCACCGAAGGATCGGACCAACCAGTTTTCCGCCGACTCCGGCAACTGGGTTTCGCCGCCGACCCGCCCCGCACCGCTCTCGCCGAAGGATCCGGCCCCGGTCAGCGCGGCAGCGGCTGCCGGACCGCTGTCCGGCATGATCGATTTCGACTTCAGTTCGCTCAGGCTGGACCTGGATCCCCCGGCACCGGCTGGGCACGCGGCAAGCGAGCCAACCGGCACGACCACGGTGCACGCGCACTCCAGTTTCGCCGAAGCGACAGCCGTCGCATCAGTCGAAGACGACGATGCGTTGTCGACCAAGCTGGCATTGGCCGAAGCCTTCAGCGCGATCGGTGACGTCGACGGCGCGCGCAGTCTGGCGCAAGAGGTCGCTCACGGATCGAGCGGGCAGCTCAAGGACCGGGCGCAGCGTTTTCTGTCTTCGATTCGCTGACATCGGCGGACCCTGCCGCTTGACGTTCTCACAGCAACACCGCGCCGCGCGCGCCCCTGCCGTTCGGGCGGCACCGGCACGAGCGGCGTGAGGATCGCGCTGGCGCTGAGCTACAACGGCCAGAACTACGAAGGCTGGCAAAGCCAGGTGAGCGGCCGTACGGTGCAGGACCGGCTTGAAGCCGCCCTCGCACGCTTCTGCAACCAGCCCGTGCGCACCTTGTGCGCCGGCCGCACCGACGCCGGCGTGCATGCGCTGATGCAGGTCGCGCATTTCGACACCGATCTCGATCGCCCGCCCCACTCCTGGGTCCGCGGCACCAACACCTACCTTCCCCCCGACATCGCGCTGCAATGGGCGAGCCCCGTGCCGCCCGATTTCCATTCGCGCGCAAGCGCGATAGCGCGGCGATATGTCTACGTTCTGCTCGAATCCCCGGTGCGGCCGAGCGTGGAAGCTGGACAGGTCGGCTGGAGCTTTCGGCCGCTCGACGGCGCTGCGATGCGCGCCGGAGCGGGCCGCCTGCTTGGCGAGCACGATTTCAGCTCGTTTCGTGCCTCGGCGTGTCAGGCCGCGTCGCCGGTCAAGACGCTGCACAAGCTCGAAATTTCAACGCGCGCGACAGGCGCCGGTCCGCGCTATTGGCGCTTCGAATTCGAGGCCAATGCGTTTCTGCACCACATGATCCGCAACATCATGGGCTGCCTGGTGTCGGTTGGCCAGAGCGCGCATCCGCCGGAGTGGATCGACGAGGTTCTGGCCGCGCGCGACCGCGATGCCGCCGCGCCAACCTTTTCGGCGGCGGGCCTGTACTTTCTCGGCCCGGTCTACAACGCGAAATGGGGGCTGCCGGAGCGAACTGCTGCGTATGATTGGTTGCCATGAACCCTTTCCCGCCCGGGCAGCAGCGCACCCGCATCAAGATCTGCGGCCTGACGCGCGAACAGGACGTGGATGCGGCGGTGGCGGCGG
>JBDTRV010000446.1:0-3132 GCA_039931475.1 Burkholderiales bacterium
CGGATTGTCGCCAGCGCGGAAGAAGCGTGGGAAGCCGCGCAGGACATTGGCCTGCCGGTGGCGGTGAAACCGTCCGACGCGAACCATGGCCGCGGCGTCGCGCTCGACCTCACGACGCAGGAAGAAGTCGAAGCCGCGTTCCACGTCGCGGAGCCCGAGGGCAGCGACGTGATGGTCGAGCGCTTCATTCGCGGCTCGGAGCACCGGTTGCTGGTGGTCGGCGGTCGGGTAGTGGCGGCCGCGCGCGGCGAGGTCATCACCGTCACCGGCGACGGCAAGGCCACGGTGGCCGAGCTGATCGACGCCCAGATCAACACCGACCCGCGGCGCGGCCTGACAGACGACTTCCCGCTCAACAAAATCATCGTCAGCGAAGACCCCGCGGTGCTGCTCGACCTGCAGCGCCAGGGCCTGGCGCCCGAGGCCGTGCCGGCCTACGGCCGCGTGGTGCTGATCCAGCGCAATGGCAACGTCGCGATCGACTGCACCGATCAGATCCACCCTGACGTCGCGCACGCGGCCGTGCTGGCGGCGAAGATCGTCGGCCTCGACATCGCTGGGATCGACTTGGTGGCCGAAGACATCGGCAAACCATTGCAAGCGCAGCGAGGCGCGATCGTCGAAGTCAACGCCGGCCCAGGCCTGCTGATGCATCTGAAACCCGCGATCGGCTCACCCCGGCCGGTCGGCCGCGCGATCGTCGACCACCTGTTCGCGGGTGAGGAATCGGGCCGCATCCCCATCATCGGCGTCGCCGGCTCGCAAGGCACTTCGACGATTGCGCGCATGGTCGCGTGGTTGACCCACCTGTCGGGCCGGCACGTCGGCCTGGCCTGCAGCGACGGGCTGTTCTTCGACCGGCGCTGCGCTGACCAGAACGACTGCGCGAATTGGCCGTCGGCGCACCGGCTTCTGATGAACCGCGCCGTGCAGGCCGCCGTGATCGAAAACGGCGCCGCCTCGATTCTTCGCGATGGCCTGGCCTATGACCGGTGCCAGATCGGAATCGTGACCGACTTCGGCGGCGCTGAAACGCTGGCCGAATTTGACGTGCGCGACACAGACCAATTGCACAAGGTGCTGCGCACGCAGGTCGACGTGGTTCTTGCTAGCGGCGCCGCGGTGCTCAACGCCGCCGACGAGCGGGTGTGCGCATTAGGTGAACTGTGCGACGGCGAGGTCATTCTTTATGCGGCCGACTCGCAGCTTGCCGCCATCGCCGAACACCGCGCCGCCGGCGGCCGGGCCGTCGTGCTGCGCGACGGGCGCGTGCTGCTCGCCACCGGCGCGAGCGAGACGCCGCTGGGCGAACTCGGAAGCCTCATGTTTCGCCATCGCTCGCGCGGCGAACTCGCGGTGCGCGCGCTGCTGGCAAGCGTCGCGGCCGCTTGGGCGCTCGGCATTGCGCCCGATTTGATCGTGGCCGGCATCGAAACCTTCGAGCCGGAGCTGACCTTGCAGTTTGATCCCGCCACGCCGTCGATCGTTAGCGATCCAGTGCAAGCCGCCACGAGAGATTAGATGAACCCCGCCCCCAGGCTTCGCTCACTACGTTCTGCTCGCGCCCTCCTCCTTGCAGGGGGCGGCGCCTGCGGCCGGGCCAAGCCCGCTTCGCGGCCCCTGCTGGATTCAGCCGCGCCCGATTTGTTCGTCGCGCGAAGCGCGGGCGCAACGAAGGACTGACATGGAAGTTTCTCGTATTCGCGCGCTGCGCGGCCCGAACCTCTGGAGCCGGCACACGGCGATCGAAGCGATCGTGAAGTGCGAGCCACAGGAGCGATCGCTGGCCGAGTCGCCCGGCCTCGAAGCGCGACTGCGTGCCCTGTTCCCGGAAATTGGCGCGTTGCAGGTGGCCGGTCAGGAAGGCCCGATCTCGCTGGCCCGGGTGCTCGAAGCCGCGACCTTGAGCCTGCAGGCGCAGGCCGGCTGCCCGGTCACCTTCAGCCGCACTGCCGCCACCCTCGAGCCGGGGGTTTATCAGGTTGTGGTGGCCTACACCGAGGAAGAGGTCGGCCGGCAGGCGCTCGCGCTCGCGCGCAGCCTGATCGACGCGGCCCTTTCCGACTCGGCGTTCGATGTGACAGCAGCCGTCGCTCAGTTGCGCGAAACCGACGAAGACGTGCGCCCGGGTCCCAGCACCGGCGCGATCATCGACGCGGCCGCTGCGCGCGGCATCCCGTGGCGGCGCCTCACGCAAGGCAGCCTGGTGCAGTTCGGTTGGGGATCGCACCAGCGCCGGATTCAGGCGGCCGAAGTGGATCTGACGAGCGCGGTGTCGGAATCGATCGCGCAAGACAAAGACTTGACGAAAACGCTGCTGCATGCGGCCGGCGTCCCGGTGCCAATCGGCCGGCCGGTGGCGAATGCGGAAGACGCCTGGGAAACGGCGCAGCTACTGGGTCTGCCCGTGGTCATCAAACCGCAGGACGGCAATCAGGGCAAGGGCGTGACGGTCAACATCATGGAGCGCGAGCATCTGGACATCGCGTTTCGCGCCGCGGCCGAGTATGGCGAAGTGATGGTCGAACGCTATCTGCCCGGCAGCGACTTCCGCCTGCTGGTGGTCGGCGACCGGCTGGTGGCGGCCGCTCGGCGCGAGCCGCCGCTGGTGGTGGGCGACGGTGAGCACACGGTGCGTGAACTGGTCGAACTGGTCAACGCCGACCCGCGCCGCGGCGATGGGCACGCGACCTCCCTCACCAAAATCCGGTTTGACGACATCGCGATCGGACGTCTCGCGGCGCAGGGATTCACGCCCGAGTCAGTCCCAGAAAAAGGTCAGCGCGCGATCTTGCGCAACAACGCCAATCTGTCCACTGGCGGCACCGCGACCGACGTGACCGATGAAGTGCACCCGGAGGTCGCGGCCCGCGCGGTGGCGGCGGCGCAAATGGTGGGCTTGCACATTTGCGGGGTGGACATCGTGTGCGAGACGGTGGACCGCCCGCTCGAAGCGCAAAACGGCGGCGTGGTCGAAGTCAACGCCGCCCCGGGCTTGCGAATGCATTTGTCGCCGTCCTACGGCAAGGGCCGACCAGTGGCCGATGAGATGGTCTCGCACCTGTACGGCGCGGGCGACGACGGCCGCATTCCACTGGTGGCGGTGACCGGCACCAATGGCAAGACCACGAC
>JBDTRV010000447.1:0-3123 GCA_039931475.1 Burkholderiales bacterium
GACCCTGATCGACACCGCCGAGATGTACGGCGACGGGCGCTCGGAAGAACTCGTTGGCGAAGCGATCGCTGGCCGGCGGGGCGACGTGTTTCTGGTCAGCAAGGTCTATCCTCACAATGCGTCGCGGCGCGCGGCGCGGCAGGCCTGCGAGCGCAGCCTCGAGCGCCTCAAAACCGACCACATCGACCTGTACCTGCTGCATTGGCGCGGCGGCGTGCCGCTGGCTGAAACGGTGGAAGCGTTCGAGGCGCTGAAGGCCGCCGGCAAGATTCGCCACTGGGGCGTGAGCAATCTGGATCTGGCCGACATGCGCGAACTGTGGCAGGCGCCGCACGGCTTTAACGTGGCCGCGAACCAGTTGCTGTTCAACCTCTCGCGGCGCGGCATCGAATGGGAGTTGCTGCCGTGGTTGCGCGAGCGAAAGGTGCCTGTGATGGCCTACTCGCCGGTCGAGCAAGGGCGGCTTTTGAACCACTCTCGGCTCAAGACACTGGCGCGGGAATCGGGCCTGACGGCGGCGCAAATGGCGCTGGCCTGGCTGCTCGCGAAAGACGGCGTGATCGCGATTCCGAAAGTTTCCAGCCGCCGGCACCTCGAGGAAAACTTCGAGGCGCTTGCCCATCCATTGAGCCCATCGCAGCTTGCCGAGCTGGACCGCATCTTTTCCCCACCGGAACGGGCCACGCCGCTTGAGATGTTGTGAGATGTGCTTGGGTTTAGATGGTGGGCCGGAGTCGCCCCGCCAAGTTAGCGATGCAGTGCGAGGCGGCCTTCTCGTTGAAGCCTGGGGCGTCGAATCGCCGCGAATGGGGCACCAGCAAACGGGGTGTGCCGCACGATTGTCGGCGGCGATGGTCATGCGCGGGGCGCGGCGGTTGCAAGACTGCCGATCGAGCCGATCGATCCGGCTGGGGCGAACGGCTATGAAAGTGTCTGGCGAGGCCGCGCTTTTATCCACTCCCTCTGGCGCCGCAGCACCGAGCTGGCCGATTCTCCGACCAGCGACTCGTAGAGCGCCGGGGCCGTCGCGCCCTCAGTGTTGATCAGCAGCACCCGAGACTCGCCGTTCAGCGCGCAGGCGGCGGCCTCCGCAGCCTCCGCGCGTAGCGCGATGAGCCCGGCCAGACCGGCGGCGCCGGACTCGCCAGAGACGACCGGCATGTCGCGCCCACTACCCGCCGCGAGCAAGCGCATCGCCGCGACCGCAGCGTCGTCCGTCACGGTAATAAACAAGTCCACGCTCGCTTCGAGAAAACGCCAGGCCAGTGGCGAGGTTTCACCGCAGGCCAGGCCCGCCATCACCGAGTCGACCGAACCGGTGGCCTTGGCGGCGCGGCCCAATCGCGCGCTTTGCAACAGGCAATCGGCCTGCTCCGGTTCGACCACGACGAACCGCGGGCGGCGCTCGCCATAAACCTCCCAGAAGTAGCTTGCAATTGCCGCCGGCATGCCCCCAACGCCGCCCTGCAGGAACACGTGCGTGAACGGGCAGGGCCCGCCCGGCCGTGCCGCGCACTGCTCCTCGACTTCAGCGACGATGGTGCCGTAACCCTGCATCACGTCGCGCGGGATCTCCTCGTAGCCTTCGTAAGAAGTGTCGGACACCACATGCCATTGGTTGGCCACCGCCAGCCGCTGCGCTTCCGCCACCGATTCGTCATAGTTGCCCGCGATGCGCACGATCCTGGCGCCGAACGCGGCAATAGCCTGCTCGCGCTCGGCGCTCACCTTGCCGTGCAGCACGATCACGCAGGCACGACCGACGCTGCGCGCCGCCGCCGCCAACGCGCGGCCGTGGTTGCCGTCGGTGGCGCTGATGACGGTGATCTCGCCAAGCTGCTCGGCATGGCGGCCCGCGAACACATCGATCGGGTCGAGCGCCTGCCCGGCATTCAGCCGAAGGATCAGCCGAACCAGCGCGATCGGCGCGCCCAGAACCTTGAAGCTTGCGAGCGGCGAGCGCACCGATTCGTCCTTGACGCGGATCGATCCCACCCCGAGCTTGACGGCCAGATCGGGCAGCTCGATCAACGGGGTGGCGCCATGGTTCAGGCCGCTCCAGTGCGAGAGCCACTCGCGGCTCTGCTGGGCGCCCTGAACGCTCATGATGTCCCTCAAGGCTTGAGGGTAGGCGGTGCGCACAGCGCGGGGGTTGGCCAGCAGCATCTGGAGGTCTCCTCGAAGTCGGTGCTCAAGTGTGATTCAAACGCCATCTTCTTTTGCGACCCGCCGACGTGGAGCAGTGAGCGAGCCACCAAAATAACGCGCCGCGGCGCTTCCCTGTCCACGTCGATCATCGGCTGCTCGGGCGGTCCGGCTGTTCGGCTGTTCGGCTGTTCGGCTGTTCAGATCCCAAATCCCATCTGTATGCGCCTGATGAGCGAAGTCTCAAGCGGATCAAGGGCCGAAGATGTTTGAGCGCAGCGAGTTTCTGAGGACCCCGCTTGAGACTTCGCTCAGCAGGTCGCCCGGAGCGAAGCGCAGGGTCGCAGACAGTAGGGTCGCCTTTTCTTTGGTTACTTTCTTTTGGCGACTCAAAAGAAAGTGACTGCGCCGCCGGGCGCACACCCCGGCCAACAGCGCATCCAAAAACAAATCACTTCAACTTCACCGGCCTCTTCCATCCCGCAACACTGGCCTGCTTGCCCCGCGCCACGCCAAGCGCACCGGGAGCCACGTCGCGCGTGATGGTCGAGCCGCCCCCGATCGTCGCCCCCGCCCCGAGCGTCACCGGCGCCACCAACACGCAGTTGCTCCCCACGTGCACGTCGGCTTCGATCACGGTGCGGTGCTTGTTCGCGCCGTCGTAATTGGCCGTGATGCTGCCCGCGCCGTAGTTCACGCGCTCGCCGATGGTGGCGTCGCCCAGATACGCCAGGTGATTGGCCTTGGCGCCAGCTGCCAGCGTCGAATTCTTGACTTCGACGAAGTTGCCGATGTGAACCTCCGGCCCGAGTTGCGCGCCAGGCCGCAGCCGCGCGAACGGGCCGACCAACGCGCCCGGGCCGACCTTGACGCCGGCCTTTTCGCCGTCGATGTGGGTGAACGGATGGATCACCGCGCCGGCTTCGATGCTGGCATTCGCGATCACGCAGTTGGCGCCGATGCGCACGCCTTCGCCCA
>JBDTRV010000448.1:0-3122 GCA_039931475.1 Burkholderiales bacterium
CAGTCGGTATGCGCAGGGCCGGCCGACGTCGCCGGCCCTTCGGGCTTCGCTGCTGCTCCTCGCGCCGGGCGGGGTACCGCGCAAACTCGGCTGTCGCCTCAAACAAGCGCGGTCCCTGATCCGCCCGGCGCTGCGGTGCTCGCCGGCGCCTCGACGGCCGGCCCTGCGCATTCCGACCGTTGCCGGGATCAGCCTGTCCGGTTTTTCGGCAGTGACAGGGCTCTCGGCTTGCGCAGTGCGCTCGTTTGTGCAAAACGCACGGCGATTCCGGGTGCTCTGCGGAACGCAGGCCGTTGCTGAGATTGAAGGCGGGCGTAGAGGCTTGGTGGCAACCGGCGGTTACGGGTAGCTTTGCAGAACCGTATAGCCGCCATCACCGCGCGATTCGACCAGCACGTAGCGGTCAACCTTCCAATCGACTGCTTGTTCAAGCGTGGAAGCGATCGAATTCCGTGCGTTGCGTGCCAAGGTCACGTGCGGTTTGAAGCGCCTGCTTTCGGTGCGCAAACCGAGGTCGCTCAAACATCCTTGCAGGGCGGCGTGCAGCGCAAGCAGCTCGGGCGGCACGGCGGTCGGGGTCAGCGCCGCGATGCCGTTGGGCCAGCGTTGCGCGCGGCCCAAGCGCAATGCGAACGGGTGCAGCGGAGCGCGCAACTTGCTCGTCAGCTCGGGCAGGCGCGCTCGCGGCACCGCACCGAGGAAATGCAAGGTGACGTGAAGCTGCTCGGAGGGCACCGGGCGCGCGTCGACGCTCCAGGCCCAGGCGTCGCGGCAGCGCGCCAACTCCTCGCGTGTGGTTTCGTCCGGCCACAAGGCGAGGAACAGCCGGGCCGCGCCGTCGCCATATTTCACGCGACGCAGATCGCCGGCAACAGCTCGCCAATCGGCCCGCGCAGCAACGCATCGGCCAGCGCATCCATCGGCGTGGGCTGGTCGTTCATGATCACGATGCGCGCACCGGCCTCCTTGGCCACCGGAACGACGCTTGCGGCCGGATGCACTTGCAAGGTGCTGCCAATGGCAAGCATCAGGTCGGCTTCGGCGGCGACCGTCATGGCGCGATCGATCACCTCGGGCACCAGCGCCTGACCGAACGAGATCGTGTCGCTCTTGAGGATGCCGCCGCAGCAGCGGCAGGCGGGATCGGCTTCGCCGGCGCGCACGCGCTCCAGCACTTCGGGCATCGGCGTGCGTTGGCCGCAGTTCCAGCACATGGCGCGGCGGATCGTGCCGTGCACCTCGATGACTTTGTCGATCGAGTTGCCAGCGATCTGATGCAACTCGTCGATGTTCTGCGTGACGAGCGCGTGCAGCTTGCCGCGTTGCTCCAGCTTTACTAGCGCGAAATGCCCACTGGACGGACGCGCGTGCCATACCGGACTCGACAATCGGCTTTGCCACGCGGCCTTGCGAACCTGCGGGTCGGCCAGATAGTGTTGCAGCGTCGCTTGCTTCTCGGCCGCCGGGTTGGCCGTCCACACGCCTTGCGGGCCGCGAAAATCCGGGATGCCCGAGTCGGTGGAGATGCCGGCGCCGGTCAGCACCACGATGCGGCGCGCGGCGTCGATCCATTGCGCGACGAGATCAGGCGTGGCGGTCACTTTCATGTTGGGCGTGACTGCCGGTTAGGCGCAGGGGAGCTGATAGTCAGCCACGGCAAGCGGTCCGCATATGACCGGGCCTTGCGCTCGAATAGCAACGAATGATCGGTGAGTGGATTCGGAACGAGACTGCCCTCGTAGAGAGCGCAAAACCCGTTGGGCGCGTAAACCTCGAATCGCTGTTCATACGGGCGGATGCCGACGCGGGTCGACAAGGTCAGGAATCGGTCGATCCCGTCCTTCGGGCTGGATAGTTCGGGGTATGGGTGGCCGAAGTGCTCTTCATACCAATGGTGTACGCGAGCCTGATTCTTGGCTTCCACGACCACGCCGAGATCGCCCACGACATCGTCGATCCGGGCCTGCACGAGCTGCTCGGCCTCTTCGGTGACAACGTTCGGGTAGAAGTAGAAGATGTCGTAGTCCTTGATCCTTGCCTCTGCCGGCAGTCCCGAGCGAACGTTCCACACCGTTTGAAACAAGCAGCCCGCGACCAGCCAGCCATCTGGTAGCGCCAGCCGGTCCCAGCGGCGCAGATTTCGCGATTGTCCTTGTTGCTCAGGACATCCTGTATGAACCTGTCGCAGGTTTAATCCACTGCAACCGAAAGAACGGCCCTGGGCTTAAGAGGCGGGCTTTTAGTTGGCTCGTGCGGATTCAAACGACGGGCCAACTCTATACGTCCCCGGCAGCAGGATGCTCTTGTCCACCTTCTTGATGTCGGTGCGCCCGCAAAACGCCATCGTGATGCTCAACTCGTTCTGGATGATCTCGAGCGCCTTGGTCACGCCGGCTTCGCCCATGGCGCCGAGGCCGTAGAGAAACGCGCGGCCGATCATCGTGCCCTTGGCGCCCAGTGCGACGGCCTTGAGCACGTCCTGGCCGCTTCGGATGCCGCTATCCATCCACACTTCGATGTCCTTGCCGACCGCATCGGCGATCGCGGGCAGGGCTTCGATGGCCGATGGCGCGCCGTCGAGCTGGCGGCCACCGTGGTTCGAGACGATCAGCGCATCAGCGCCGCTTTGAGCCGCCAGCCGCGCATCTTCCTCCACCATGATCCCCTTCAGGATCAGCTTGCCGCCCCAGCGCTTCTTGATCCACTCGACGTCGTTCCAGTCGAGCTTGGGGTCGAACTGCTCCTTGGTCCAGGTGCCGAGCGAACTCATGTCGCTCACGCCCTTGGCATGGCCGACGAGATTGCCGAAGCTGTAGCGCCGCGTCTTCGTCATGCCGAAGCACCACCGCGGCTTGGTCATCAAATTGATGATGTTGCCGATGGTCGGTTTGGGCGGCGCGGTCAGGCCGTTCTTGATGTCCTTGTGGCGCTGGCCGAGCACCTGCAGGTCGAGCGTGAGCATCAGGGCGCTGCAGTTGGCGGCCTTGGCACGGTCCATCAGCCGGTCCATGAAGTCGCGGTCGCGCATCCAGTAGAGCTGGAACCAGAACGGCGCGCGCGTCGCCTGGGCGATGTCCTCGATCGAGCAGATGCTCATCGTGCTCAGCGTGAACGGGATGCCG
>JBDTRV010000449.1:0-3114 GCA_039931475.1 Burkholderiales bacterium
GCGCTGAGTCGCGAGGATCAGGTGGATGCCGGCGGCGCGCGCTTTCTGAGCGAGCCGGGCGATCAGCTCCTCGATTTTTTTGCCGACCACCATCATCAGGTCTGCCAGCTCGTCGATCAGCACCACGATGTGCGGCAGGCGTTCGAGCGGTTCAGGCTCTTCCGGCGTCAGGCTGAACGGGTTGTAGATGAATTCGCCGGCAGCCTTCGCTTCGTCGATTTTCACGTTGTAGCCGGCCAAATTGCGAACGCCGAGCTTGGACAGCAACTTGTAGCGCCGCTCCATTTCGCCAACGCACCAGTTCAGGCCGTGCGCGGCCTGCCTCATGTCGGTCACGACGGGCGCCAGCAGATGCGGAATGCCTTCGTAGACCGACATTTCGAGCATCTTCGGGTCGATCATCAAGAGCCGCACGTCTCGCGCTTCGGCCTTGTACAAGAGCGACAGGATCATCGCGTTGATGCCGACGGACTTGCCCGAGCCGGTGGTGCCCGCGACCAGCAGGTGCGGCATCTTGCCCAGGTCGGCGACCACGGGGTTGCCAACGATGTCCTTGCCCAGCCCCATCGTTAGCGGCGAGCGCGCGTCGTTGTAGACCTGCGAGCCGAGGATTTCAGACAGGCGAATGGTCTGCCGCCGCGCGTTCGGCAATTCGAGCGCCATGCAGTTCTTGCCCGGAATGGTCTCGATCACGCGGATAGACACCAGGCTGAGCGACCGTGCCAGATCCTTGGCGAGGCCGACCACTTGCGAGCCTTTCACGCCGATAGCCGGCTCGATCTCGTAGCGCGTGATGACCGGCCCGGGCGACGCGACCAGCACCTTGACCTCGACGCCGAAGTCCTTGAGCTTCTTCTCGATCAGCCGGCTCGTCATCTCCAGCGTTTCGGGCGACACGCTTTCCTGCCGTACCGGCGCGCTGTCGAGCAGGTCGACCTGCGGCAGTTTTCCGTCGGCCAGCTCGGTGAACAGCGGCTTCTGGCGCTCCTTGGAGACCCGCTCGCTGCGCGGCGCCTCCATGCGCGGCGGGTCGATCTGCACCGGCTGCGGATGGCGCACGATGGCTTCGTAGCGGGTGCCTTCGACGACCTCTTCCCGATCGCGCGCGGCCCGCATTCCCACCGCGACGTCCTGCGCGCGCTCAGCGCGAGCGCGCCCGGTCGACACTACCGAGTCGATGCGCCGGCCGATCCGCTCGGCCACCTCACTCCAAGAAAACCGGAACACCGCCGCCGCGCCGATCACGCCCAGCGCGATGAAGACCAGCCCCGAGCCGTTGAAGCCGAACCATTTGACGAAAAACGGCCCCATCCAGTAGCCCAGCGCGCCGCCCGCGTCGCCCGGCAGACTCGGAGCGAAGCGGTACAGGCGCGACCATTCGAGCGCCGTCGCGGCGCAAAGCAGCACAACGAGGCCGGCCCAAAAAGCCCAACGGCTGCGAGCGAAGCGTTTCAAGGTGCTGTCGTGCTGCGGCCCATCGACGCCAGGCGCCCGCAGCGACCCGCCGAGGGTGCGCATCCAGAGCCATACGCATGCCGCGAAGCACCACCAGGCTGAGTACCCGAGCGTGAAAAAGCTGAAATCAGCGAGCCAGGCGCCAAGTCGGCCGCCCCAGTTGCGGGTGACGCCAGCGGCGCCGGAACCGGTGGTCGACCACGCGGCATCGAGTGGCGAGTAGCTAAGCAGCGCCAGAAACCAGAACAGCAGCAGCACAAACGCCACGAGCAACGCGGCTTCGCGCAGCAAGCGGCCAATGCCGGAACCTTCGGGATTCAGTGTTTGGGCGGATCGAAGGGTATCGAGCGAGTAAGTCATGGAGCTTGGGCGGCGGATGAACGCTGCCCGAGCTTACCGCAGCGGCGACCGAACGCAAGCCATCGCAACGACTTACGTCAACGTGTTCAAGCGTTCCTTGATGATCGTGGAGCCATTCGGTTGAAGCTCGACGAAGCCGCGCCCTTCCAGGTCTTTCATGACGCGGCTGACCATTTCGCGCGATGCGCCGACCATCTTGGCCACGTCCTGGCGCGAGATGCGCTCGCGGATCACGAGGTTGCCGTCGCGGTCGGGCTGCGCGGCTTCCACCAGCGCGCGCGCGACCCGGCCGTAGACGTCCATCAGCGCGAGCGACTCGATTTTTGCGTCGGCCTCGCGCAGGCGGGTGACGACACCTTGCAGGACGGAATGCGCGAGGGAGCTGTATTCGGGCATGCAGGCGGCGAAGTCGGGGCGCGAGAGCACCAGCGCGTCGGTTTGCACGTCTGCCTGCACCGTGGCCGAATGCGGCTTGTTGTCGATCAGGCTCATCTCGCCGATGCAGGCGCCTTGAGAAAGCGTCGCGAGGATCACTTCGCGCCCGCGCCTGTCGGTCGTCATCACTCGGGCTCGGCCAGCCAAAATGATGAAAAGCGCGTTCGACTTCTTGCCTTGCTCCACGATCATTTCACCGCGCTTGAAGCGCTTTTTGACCACCGCCTGCGCGATGGTCTCGGCGTGCCGATCCGACAGTGACGAAAACAGCGGCACGCGCCGGATCAGATCGAGATTGGTGAGCATCGACATGGTTTCTACTCCAGTTGCCGGTTCTTTTTGTTCGCCAGCGAGTTCTTACAATGGGCGCGTTCCGAGAATAACCCCCGGCACGCGGCGCGGAATTGGCCACAAGCGCTTTGATTTTCATCTGACGCCAAGCCAACTGTCCACGACAAGCGTCCTTTTCAGCCTCTTAGTGTCATCAATGTCCAACACGAAACATGCCAAAGTTCTGATTCTGGGCTCCGGCCCGGCGGGTTATTCGGCTGCGGTTTACGCCGCGCGCGCCAATCTGAATCCGGTGCTGGTGACCGGCATCGCGCAGGGCGGGCAGCTCATGACCACCACCGACGTGGACAACTGGCCGGCCGACGTGGATGGCGTGCAGGGGCCGGAACTGATGGAGCGCTTTCAAAAACATGCGGAGCGTTTCGACACCGAGATCGTGTTCGACCACATCAACCAGGTCGATTTTTCCGGGCGCCCGTTCAAGCTGACGGGCGACAGTGACCACTACGAATGCGATTCGCTCATCATCGCGACCGGTGCTTCCGCCAAATACCTGGGTTTGCCGTCGGACGA
>JBDTRV010000450.1:0-3110 GCA_039931475.1 Burkholderiales bacterium
GCAGCCACGATCGGCTGCGGGCAGGCGCGCATCGCCTTGACCAGATCACCGGTCATGCGCGTGAACATCAGCAACTCGGGCGCCTTGAGCCGCACCAGCGGGCCGATGATCTCGTGGACGTCGCCACCAGAACAGAAGTTGTCGCCGGAGCCGACCATCACCACGGCATGCACGTCGCTCGCGTACTTCAACTGACCGAACAGGTCGCGCAGCTCGGCGTAGGACTCGAAGGTCAGCGGGTTCTTGCGCTCGGGGCGGTTCAGGGTGACGGTGCCGACTCCCGCGTCGAAGCGCCAGTCGAAGTGCTTTGCCTTGTAGCCCGCCTTCGCCTCGAACTGGGCGCGCATGGGGTTGCCGGTGCCGATGTAGTGCTTCATGTGGTCTCCAGTAGATGCGTCATGTTGTGCGCCTTCACCTTGCCGAGCAGGCGGTGCAGGGTGGCGATGTCTTTCTCGCTCAGACCGGCGAAGGCATCGACGATCCACTCTTCGTGCTGCCTCGCCAGGTCGGCGAACAGCGCGCGGCCGCGTTCGGTCAGCCGCACGCGGTACACGCGCCGGTCGCCCGGTTCATCCACGCGCTCGACCAGCCCTTCGCCCACCAGTTGATCGGTGATGCCGGTGACGTTGCCGCCGGTCACCATCATGCGGCGCGACAGCTCGTTCATGCGCAGGCCATCCGGCGCGCGTTCCAGTTGCGCCATCAGGTCGAAGCGCGGCAAGGTGGTGTCGAACCGGGTGCGCAAGTTGCCGCGGATCCGGCGCTCGATCATTTGCGTGCAGGTCAACATGCGCAGCCACAGCCGCAGGGCTTCAGGGTGTTCGCTGTGGGCGCGGGCTTCCAGATCCATCACCGCTCACTCGATCTGATTTGCTACTGATTCAGCAGCAGAAAACGACCCACTGACGGGCGGTGGCGCCTCATTTTTCTTCAAATTTTCGCGATAGAGCTGATCTCGGCCGCTTAAATACTGCTTCGGCCAAACGACGGCGCGGCTTTGCAGCTTGGCAGCTTCGTGCAACGTCCAGTTCGGGTCCGCGAGGTGCGGGCGCGCAATGGCGCAAAGGTCCGCGCGGCCGGCCGCAATGATGCTGTTGGCGTGGTCCGCTTCGCTGATCGCGCCGACGGCGATGGTGCGGATGCCGACTTCGTTTCGGATGCGGTCCGCGAACGGCGTCTGGTACATGCGGCCATACACCGGCTTGGCGGCGCGCGTGGTCTGGCCGGAGGAGACGTCGATGAAGTCGACTCCCGCGTCCTTGAACAGCCGCGCGATCTGCACCGCGTCGTCATCGGTGATACCGCCCGGCGCCCAGTCGTGCGCGGAGATGCGCACGCTCATCGGCAGAGGCTCGGGCCAGGCGGCGCGCATCGCCTTGAGCACTTCGAGCGGGAAGCGGCAGCGGTTTTCGAGGTTGCCGCCGTATTCGTCGGTGCGGCGGTTGGTCAGCGGCGTGATGAAGGACGACAGCAGGTAGCCGTGCGCGCAGTGCAACTCGAGCCAGTCGAAGCCGGCCGCGACGGCACGCTTCGTGCTATCCACAAACTTCTGCTTCAGCGCCTGCATGTCGGCGCGCGACATTTCGGCCGGCGTCTGATTCCGCTCGCCATAGGGCACGGCGCTTGCAGCCACGAGCGGCCAGTTGCCTTGCGAAAGCGGCTCGTCCACCTGCTCCCAGCCGAGTTGGGTCGAACCCTTGGGGCCGCTGTGGCCGAGCTGCATGCCGATTTTGGCGCTGCTGTGCTCGTGTACGAAGTCGGCGATGCGCTTGAACGCGGCCTGCTGCACGTCGTTCCAGAGGCCGGTGCAGCCGGGGGTGATGCGGCCTTCGGGCACCGGCGACGTCATCTCGACGAACACCAGCGCCGCGCCGCCCATCGCGCGGGCGCCCAGATGCACCAGATGCAAGTCGCCCGGCACGCCGTTTTTCGCGCTGTACATCGCCATCGGCGAGACGACGATGCGGTTCTTCAACGTGATGCCGCGTACGGTGAGCGGCAGCAGCATCGGGATGCGTCTGTCGGCGATCGCAGCGGGAGCTGTGTTCTCGCGCCCTTCACAGCCCTCCCCGCCAATGGGCGAGGGAGATTGGGTGGCCAACCATTGCTCGTACCCTTCGAGCCATTTCGCATCGCGCAGCCGCAGGTTCTCGTGGCTGATGCGCTGGCTGCGCGTGAGCAGCGAGTAGGCGAACTGCTCGATCTTCATGCCGGTATAGCGATCGACGTTCTCGAACCATTCGGTCGAATTGCGCGCGGCATTTTGAATTTTCAGAACCTCCACGCTGCGGCGCGCTTCGTAGGCTTGCAGCACCTGATCCATCGAATGCCCGGTCGCGAATTCATTGGCCAGGTCGATCGCATCCTCGAGCGCCAGCTTGGTGCCGCTGCCGATCGAAAAATGCGCGGTGTGCGCGGCGTCGCCCATGAGCACGATTGGCGTGTTCTTGCCTTCGATCACCTCGCGCTGGACCCAGGTGTTGCAGATCACCCTCGGGAAGCGAATCCAGATCGCGGCGCCGCGCAGGTGACTGGCGCTGCTGATAAGCGGGTTGCCACCCAGGTACTTCGCGAACAGGTTTTCGCAGAACGCGACCGCCTCGGGCTGCTCGATCTGGTCGAGGCCGTGCGCCTTCCACACTTCCTCCGGCGTCTCGACGATGAAGGTCGAGGTGTCGGCATCGAACTGGTAGGCATGGGCCTGAAACCAGCCGTGCTCGGTCTGCTCGAACGCGAAGGTGAAGGCGTCGAAGCGCTTCTTGGTGCCGAGCCAGACGAAGCGGCACTGGCGGGTGTCGATGTCTGGCTGAAACACGCTGGCGTAACGGGTGCGGATGCGGCTGTTCAAACCGTCGCTCGCGATCACGAGATCGGCGTTGTACTTCGCGGCCATCTGCTGGTCGTCCGCCACGTCGCACTCGAAGACGAGGTCGACACCGAGTTCCAGACAGCGCTCCTGCAGGATGTTCAACAGCCGCTTGCGCCCGATGCCGCAAAAGCCATGGCCACCGGAGCGCACCGCGCGGCCCTTGAAATGCACCTCGATGTCGTCCCAATGATTGAACGCATCGCCGATCAAGGCGGCCGTTTCGGGGTCCGCCGCGCGCAGG
>JBDTRV010000451.1:0-3101 GCA_039931475.1 Burkholderiales bacterium
AGTCGGAACACAACCGGCTCCGCATGGTACTTCACAATTCATAGCATAAAACCCAGGACAAGCAAGCGGAAACGGCCAGAAAAGATCAAAAAAATCACCGCACGGCGCCTCTTCTGCTAGGCTCGGCCCGACGAGCGAATCACTGCATCCAGCAGCACAGGGGGCAGCGTGCAGGCGCGGTGGCGTTGCGTGGGCGGTTCCGTTAGATCAACCAGGCGAAACAGGCGATGAACATCCTCGTGCTCAACGGCGTCAACCTCAACATGTTCGGCAGGCGCGACCCCGAACACTACGGCACGATCACCCTGGCCGAGATCGACGCGCAATTGGTCGCGCTCGGCAAGGAACTCGGCGCGGAGGTCGAGTGCTTTCAGACCAATCACGAAGGCGCGATGTGCGAGCGTATCCACGCGGGCCATGCCGCCAACGTCGATGCGGTGCTGATCAACGCCGGTGCCTGGACCCATTACAGCTACGCCATCCGCGATGCGCTCGTGATCCTGAAGTGCCCGATCTTCGAAGTGCACATGTCGAACATCCATGCCCGCGAGGCGTTTCGGCACCACTCCGTCATCGCGGAAATCGCGCGCGGCCAGTTCGCGGGCTTCGGCGTGGACAGCTACTTGCTGGCGTTGCGCGCGGCTGTGTCGGCCCTGAATCAGGATAAGCAGGCTTGACCGCCCGCAGCGTTTCAAGAGATTCACCGTGATCAACGGCAACACCCAACTCATCGCCCACGTCGGTTGGCCGACGCATTCCTTCAAGGCGCCGATGATCTACGACCCGCATTTCGAGCGAAACGGCATCGACGCCGTCGTGATGCCGATGGGTTGCAAGAGCGAACACTTCCGCGGCTTCCTTAGATCTGCGAGCTCGAATTCTTCGGCTTTTCGACCGCGACGGCCGACGACCTTCGCGCGGTCGCCAAGCTCAAGTATTGAAGGCAGCCGGCTCAAGCGCCTGCCGGGCGGGCAGCGCACTCCGCGCGGCGAAGCGACGCCCGCGGCTGGATTCGTTAGCACCGATAGCGATCCAGCACATCGCGATTGATTTCGACCCCCAGGCCCGGCCCGTCCGGAATCGGCACCATCCCATCCTTCATCGTGATCGCGCCGAAGATCAGGTCCTGCCGGAACGGATGCGCGGACTGGTCGTATTCGAGCATCGGCTCGATCGGATGCAGCGCGAGCGGCGCCGGGGGCAGGGTGGCAATGAACTGCAGTGATGCCGCCAGACCAATGCCCGATGCCCACACGTGCGGGATCACCGGCATGTGCCAGGCTTGCGCGAGCGCGGAGATCTTCCGGCATTCGGTAAAGCCGCCGGCCGAGCAGAGGTCGGGCTGGATGATGTCGACCGTGCGGCGCGAAATCCACTCGCGAAAGCCGATCTTGGTGAACTCGTTTTCGCCGGCCGCGAGGTAGATGTCGGTCAGGTTCTTGAGTTCCTTGTAGCCGTCGATGTCTTCCGGCGAAATCGGCTCCTCGAACCAGTGGATCCGCGCCGGCTCGATCGCCTTCAATAAGCGCCGCGCGGCACCCACGTTGTAGGCGTGGTTCGCATCCACCATCAGCTTCGGTCCGGGGCCGATCGCATCGCGCACGGCATGCACATAGGCGATGTCCTCCTCGATGCCGAAGCCGATCTTGAGCTTCATCGCCGCGAAGCCGCTCGCGATGTGCCGCTGCGCTTCCGCGATGGCATCGGCCGGATAGTCGCCGCCTTTGAGGCGATAAAAACCCGTGGCATAGGGCTGCACCTCGGTGCGATACGCGCCGCCCAAGAGCTTGTGCACCGGCTTGCCCAAGGCGCGCCCCAGACAGTCCCAGATCGCAATGTCGACCGAGCTGATCGCGTTCGGCACCGCGCCCTTCTGACCGAACGGGCGCGTGAGGTTGTACATGCGCTCCCACAGCACGTCGACGTCGAACGGGTCGGCTCCGACGACGATGGGCTTGAGCGCGTTCTGCACGATGCTGGCCGCGATTTCCGGCGGTTGCAGACCATGGCAGAGCGATTCACCCCAGCCGGTCACGCCGTCGTCCGTGATCAGCTCGACGATCATGGTGCCGCGCCGGTTGACCCAGCCCATCGAGAACGCGAACGGCTCCGCAAGCGGGGTTGAAAGAACATGGGTTTTCAAATCGACGATACGCATGATTCGCTCTTCTCCATCGGTTCTGGCAGAACGTCGCTCGACATACCGCAACATGGCAGACTGGCCCGATGCCGTCAAGTGAAGACAACGCCGCGCCGCCGGGCCTCGACAGGCGCGGCTGGATTGCAGGCCTAGAGCACGGCTTGGTCGTCATCGATTCCTTCAACGACGCGAATCCGCGAATGACCGCGAGCGACGTCGCCAGCGCATCGGGATGACGCGTACCGCAGCGCGGCGCTACCTGTTGACGTTGCAATACCTGGGCTATGTGGCGAGCGACGGCAAACTGTTCTGGCTCACGCCAAGAGTGCTGCGGCTCCGGCAGTCGTACCTCGAATCGGCGCGCTTGCCGCGCATCGTGCAACCGTACCTGCAGCGCATCTCCCAAGGCACGCTCGAGACTGCGTACCTGAGCGTGATGGACGGCGACGAGGTGGTCTACATCGCACGCAACGGGCCGAACCGCAGCAGGAATACAGGCTATGTGCTGGGCGCCCGGGTCGTCGCGCAGGTCACCGCATCCGGCATGGCGATGCGCGGCGACGAGACGCTTACGAAGTGGCTCGCGACGCACGAACTGAAGGTGTTCACTTCGCACTCGACCGCCGACAAGGTGCGCATGCGGCGCGAACTCGAGCAGGCTCGCGCGCAAGGCTGGGCGTTGTCGGAGCAGCAACTGGACCTGAACTCGCGCGGCATCGCGGTGCCGCTGCGGGATCGGCGCGGCGAGTTGGTTGGTGCGCTGAACATCGTGATGCCGATGGGGCGCGAATCGGGCGAGGCGGCTCTCGCGGGTGCTGTCGCTGTTGCGCGAGACCGCGCAGAGCCTCAGGGACCTTGTCTGAGGCAGGCGCGGCGGAGTGGCCGTCTACCACGCCGCGTGGCCGGATTTTGCGACCATTTTTGGCGTTTGTCGCTAGTGGGCCGGTCGTTTCCAGCTATC
>JBDTRV010000452.1:0-3092 GCA_039931475.1 Burkholderiales bacterium
CGCCCTGCAGCTTGAAATTGGTGCGCGTGGCGTTTCCGTTGGGCGCCCATTTCCAGACCGCGTCGGCAATCCAGACCCGCGTGCTGCCACTGAACGCGTTGCTGACCATGCTGCTCGCTGCGTTGGTGCCAACCAGACCCTGATCGGCTGCCTTCGCGTTCAATACCGACAGGCCGGTGCGCCAGTTGTGGCTGACCCCGACGTCGCCGCCGGTGTGCGCGGTAAATGCCGCCATCCCCGCGCCGTTTCCGCCCGCGCTGTTGCCGGGAAAACTGCGCCCCCGGCCGAGTTCGGCGCCCAGTTCGAGGTATTGGTCGATCGGAGCGAGCCAGTTCAGTTGCACGCCGTCGTCGCCGTATTGGGTCCCCAGCAGGGCCTGGTAGGCCAACGGGTTGTCGACGAAGTCCCAGGTGTGGGCGTGCTGCGGGTTGAGGTAGCCCACGCCCGAGTAGAACCGACCCGCCTTCAGCGACAGGCCGTGGCCGAGCGCAGTGGTCTGGACGTAAGCCTCCTCGACCGATACCGTGTCGTCCGGATGCAGTGCGATGTTGGCCGCGCCGCGCAGCCACGGATCGATGCTGGCCGCAAAGCCGAGTTCCGATTCGGCCAGGCTGAAGCCGCGCGCGCCCGGGCCGACGCCCACCCCGGCCGGCAACGGAAAGCCGCTGATGGCGTACTTCGCTGGATCCTGCGACGTGTGGGTATACATCCCGGACAGGATCAGCGACATCGAAGGGTTGAAGACATTGGCTCCGGCCGCCGGTGCGACGGCTCCCGGCGCGGTCGCCGGCGCCGGGATGAGGGCCGATGCGGCCGCAGGCAGGGCCGGTGTGGAGGCGGCAGCAACGGCAGCAACCGGCGCCGGAGTGACCGCGGTAACGGCTTGCGCCGCCTTCAAGCGCAGCTCCAATGCCTGCAGGCGCACCTCGTAAGACGCCCGCATCGCGTCGATCTCCTTTCGCATCGCCTTGATATCGGATGCGGTGTCGGCCAAGGCGCCGAATGGCGTGGCCAGGGCGAGCGCCAGGCTCGCCGCCAACAGCTTGTACATAGGTTTCGCTCCAGCAAAGAACGTTGAACAGCTTCCTACCCGCTGTAGGGGCGGGCAGGGCGCCACGAGAACGATCAGACCGATGCGTTGGGTGGCGCGCGGCTGCGGTAGGCCAAGGTCGCGGACACCAGCGCGGCGCCGCTGGATACGGCTTGCGGCAGCTCGTGCCGAGCGGACAAAAGTTCCAGCGTTTGCGGCGCACCGGGCAGTGCGCCACAGCCAACCGCTGCCGCGCTCAGGCACAGGTCGCAATGTCCCTGATGCAGCGCCCGCTTGCCGTCCACTGTGCCGGTCCGGTCCACGCTCGTGTGCGACAAGGCATGCCGAGTGGCTGCTGCCTGCGCCATCGGCAGCAGCAGTGCCAGCCACAGCAGCCAAACGAATCGGCGCTGTGTGACGGGATGGAGACGGGATGTACGCATTGCGAACGCGCCGATCTTAGTCGAATGACCGCACTCCATGGAGGGGAGGGCGGCGGCCCCTGCCCAGACCGTCAGGGCTCGATCGACTGCGGCGTATCCAGCCCAGCATTGCGCTGCAGCTCCAGTGCGATCGCGCACCAGTCCCAATCGGCCCGGCCGGCTTCGCACATCGCATCCAGCAGCGCTTCCGCGTTTTCTGTTCCGGGCAGGCTCGCGCCGGCGTCGAGCGCGGTGGCCAGCGCGAGCCGCAAATCCTTCCTCATGAGCGACGTACGAAAGCCGGGAGTGAAGGATTCGTCCAGCAGCTTCTTCGTGTGCCTTTCCAGCACCGTGCTGCGGGCCGCGCCGGTCAGCAAAATCTCGCGCATCAGATGCGGGTCGACGCCTTGGGTGCGCGCGAGCACGATGGCTTCGGCGATGCCGAGCATCGTGTTGGTCACCATCACCTGATTGCATGCCTTGACGGCTTGCCCCGCGCCTTGCGGGCCGGCGTGAAAGTAGTTGGCCGCCCAGGTCGATGCCGCAGCGCGGCAGGCTTCGAATGCTTCCTTGTCGCCGCCGACCATGCAGGTCAGTGTGCCTTTCTCGGCGCCTTCCTGCCCGCCGGTGATGGGCGCGTCGAGAAAGTGGATGCCGCGCTCGGCCAGCCGCTTGCCGAAGTCGCGCGCCGAAGCGGGTGCGATGGTGCTCGTGTCGACCACACAGGCGCCTTGCGGCAGCGCGGCTGCAAGGCCGCCAGCGGCGAACAGCACCTGTTCGACTGCCGGTGCGTCCGACAGGCACAGGAAAACGAGCGGGCAGGTCGCTCCGAGCGCCTTCGCATCGGGCGCGATCGTCGCGCCTTCGGCCTTGAAGGCATCGGCCACATCGGGCCGGCGCGTCATCGCGGTCAGCGCGTAGCCGGCGCCCATCAGGCGGCGCGCCATGCCGCGGCCCATCACGCCCAGGCCGATGAATCCGACCGGGGTGGACGGGGTGAAGGGAGCGATCGAGGCAGCGGTCATGGAAAGAGCCTTTCGTCTGGAATGGATGGAGGCGTCGTCCGCGCCTGTCTGGTTGCCAGTCTACGGGTGCATCGGTGCTGCGGGAAGTATCGCGCCGACGGCGCTTTTCGGATCAGCGGGCGAAGCGGGCAACGGCGCTTGTCTAGGTTGAACCGCCTCCCGCCGCGAGCGCACGCAAGGTCTTCGCGATGCCGGCAAGCCGTTGGTGCGGCATCGACGGGCGCTATGCTGGCGCGGCCGCAACCACCCATCGCATGGACTCCTCCGTCATCTCCGCCCTGACTCCCGTCGTCCTTCTGATCGCGATCGGCGCCATCGCGGGACGCAGCAGCTGGATCAGCGCGGCCGCGACCAAGGACTTGTCGAACCTGGTGTTCTACCTGCTGCTGCCAGGCCTGCTGTTTCGTGCGATGGGCAATGTGGACATCGCGCGCCTGGCGCTCACGCCGGTGGCCGCTTTCCTGCTCGCCGCGCTCTCGATCTTTTTCGGCGTGCTGCTGCTGCGCGGCTTCAACGCGAAAGCCGCCGTGCTCGGCATCGCCACCAGCTACGGCAACATCGTGATGATCGGCATACCGCTGATCGGCCTGCTGTTCGGTCCGGCCGGGCTGGTGC
>JBDTRV010000453.1:0-3074 GCA_039931475.1 Burkholderiales bacterium
GCACCGCTTCGCGCGCGCAGACGATCGAGCCGATCACGTTGATGTCGAACATGCGCTTCAGGCGCGCCACGCTCATCTCGGCCACCGTGGCCGGCATGTCGACCACGCCCGCATTGTTCACAAGCGCCGTCAGCCGGCCCAACTTTTGATCGACCTGCTCGAACAATCGAATCACCTGCGCCTCGTCGGCCACGTCGGCCTGGATCGCGATGGCGGTGCCGCCGGCGGCTTGAATGGATCGCACCACTTCGCCTGCCGCTTTCGCGTTGGATGCGTAGTTGACCGCCACCGCATAGCCCTCGGCGGCCGCCAGCCGCGCGCAGGCCGCGCCGATACCGCGGCTCGCACCGGTCACGAGAATGACTTTGTCCATCCGGTCGTCTCCTGCAAAATGGCTTGGCCACCATTGGCCTCGAACGAGAGCGCCGCACGCTTTCTCGGGCTCTGCTCGGGCTTCGGGACTGTTGCAAAGCCGTCGCCCCCGTTGGCGATTAAATCACCAGGAACCACCGCCATGCCGAACACCGTCGACTACTACTTCGCCCCGCAAAGCCCTTGGACTTACCTCGGGCACGACCGCTTCGCCGCCATGGCGCGTGCCGCCGGCGCCGAAGTGCGCGTGCGGCCGGTGGACCTGGGCGCGGTGTTCAAGGTTTCGGGCGGTTTGCCGCTCGGCCAACGGCCAGCGCAGCGGCAAGCCTATCGGCTGGTGGAACTGCAGCGCTTTGCCGACCACCTGAAGCTCGCGATGAACATCAAGCCGCGCTTTTTTCCGGTGGCGGGCGACCCGGCCGCGCACCTGATCATCGCGGTCGACCTGAGCGACGGCACCGAAGCCGCGATGAAGTTCAGCCGAGCAGTGTTCAACGCGGTCTGGGCCGAAGAGCGCGACATCGCGAGCGAACGCGTGCTGGCCGATCTGTTGCAGGAAACCGGGCTACCGGCCGAACGGCTTGCCGAATCGCGCGGCCAGCCGGTGCAAAGCCGCTATGCGACGGACACCAACGCGGCGATCGAAGCGGGCATCTTCGGTGCGCCGAGCTACGTGGTGGACGGCGAGATTTTCTGGGGCCAGGACCGGCTCGATTTCGTGCAGCGGCGGCTCGGCGTCTGATCGCCAGCAAGCGCTGCATTCATCCCGCAACATCTACTCAACATCGAGGCTATCCGCCATGGGCAAATCGATCGAACTGAAATCGGCCGACGGCCGCACCATCCCCGCCTACGTGGCCGAACCTTCGGGCCAGCCCAAGGGCGCCATCGTCGTGCTTCAAGAAATCTTCGGCCTCAACTCGCACATCCGGTCGGTCGCCGACGGATTTGCGAACGACGGTTATCTGGCGGTGGCGCCAGCCATGTTCGAGCGGGTCGAACCCGGAATCGAACTGGACTACGCGCCGGCCGATATCCAGGCTGGCAGCAAGCTTAAAACCGCGGTCGAGGCGCTGCCCGCGCCGGGCGCGCTGGCCGACGTGCAAGCCGCCATCGACCACGCGAGCAGCGCCGGCAAGGTGGGAGTCGTCGGCTATTGCTGGGGCGGCCTGATGACCTGGCGCGCCGCGTGTCTGCTCGACGGCCTGGCGGCGGCAGTGCCCTATTACGGCGGCGGCATGACGGTGGGCGCGGAGTTGCAGCGCACGCCGAAGGTGCCGGTGCTCGCGCACTTCGGCGAGCAAGACACGCACATTTCGCTCGAATCGGTGGAGGCTTTCAAAAAGGCGCAACCGAAGGTCGAGCTGCATCTGTATCCCGCGCACCACGGGTTCAACTGCGATCAGCGCGGCAGCTACAACGAGGCCGCCGCAAAGAAGGCTCGCGAGCGCACTCTCGCGTTTTTCGAGAAGCACTTGGCCTGATCGTTTCGAAGTCGCAAGGTAGATGACGCTGCGCCACATTCCGCCGATTCAGTGCCTCGTCACGTTCGAGAGCCTGGCGCGGTTGCGTAACGCGGGTCGGGTTGCGGAGGAGCTGTGCGTGACCGTCAGCGCGGTCAGCCACCGCATACGGCAGCTCGAGTCGCACCTCGGATTCAAGTTGTTCGGACGCGCCGATTTCAGTTTGACGGCCGATGGCGCGTCGTATCTGGCCACGGTGCGCACCGGTCTCGCGGCGCTGCAGCAGGCGCCCTCCGCCGCGAGCACCGCGGGGCATGCGCGGCTCAAGCTCGCGGCCACGCCAACCTTCGCGCGCCAGTTCTTGATGCCGCGACTGGAGTTGTTTCGCCACGCTTATCCGGACGTGGAGCTGGTGGTCCAGGTGTCGATCCCGCTGCTCGACGTAACGGCCGAGCCGGCCGACCTGGAGATTCGTTTCGGCGACGGCAACTACGACGATTGCGAGCACCGCATGCTCGTCGAGGACCGGGTCGTACCCGCGTGCAGCCCCAGCTACCTGAACGAATTCGGGCCGTTCGATGGTTTTGATAGCGCCGCGTCGATCGCCAGCGCGCGCCTGACCCGCAGCCCGCTGGAACCGTGGAGCACCTGGTTCGCGGCTTGCGGTCTGGATCAGGCGGAGCCTCGGGCCGGCGCGCAATTCAATGACCTGGGCCTGATGTACGACGCTGCGGCCACCGGCTTCGGCGTGGCGTTGGTGCGGCTGGGGTTGGGCTCGACCTGGCTCGAATCTGGCCGGCTGACCGCCTTGTCGACGCACGCGGTCGCCTCGCCGCATCGGCACTACCTGTGCTGGCAGCGCGGCACGCTCGACCGCTGGGAGTGCGCCGCGTTTGCCGACTGGCTCGCTCAGTCGCTTGCCTGAACCGGGCGCCGCAAAATTCTCTCAACGCGCAACGGAAAAATAATCAACCCCCCGTTCTCGCTGCCATCGTTAGAGTGCAGCCTCGGCACTTGGCGAGGCGCCCAAAATGCCACCCATTCACATCTTTTGGAGACGCGCCTTGACCTGGCAACAAATCCACGACCCGTTCGGCAACTTACCCACTGCCATGACTGCTCATGCCGGCTCTCATTTCTTGGCCGGGTTGTGCAGCAACGCCATTGGTGAACCGGTCCAAGCGCGCATCGACAACAGAGGAGCTACTCCATGAGCATCACGGTTCTCGCCCTGCTTGC
>JBDTRV010000454.1:0-3070 GCA_039931475.1 Burkholderiales bacterium
GTGACCGGCACGTTCCAGAGCGAACGCGAGAACGTCGACGAGGACATCTGCGCGATCGGCAGCGGCCCGTTCAAGGTCGAGGTCGATCTGATGCAACCGCTCGATCCGGCCAGGAAACCGGCGGTGCACACCACGCCGCTGAACCACGTCGGCCTTTGGATCGACGATCTGCCGGCGGCCGTCAAGTGGCTGGGCGAGCAGGGCCTGCGCTTCGCGCCGGGCGGCATTCGCAAAGGCGCGGCTGGCTTCGACATCTGCTTCGTGCATCCGAAGGGCAGCGACGAGTTGCCGATCGGCGGCGAGGGCGTGCTGATCGAACTGGTGCAGGCGCCGCCGGAAGTGATCGCCGCGTTCAGGAAGTTGCGACAGGGCGGGTAGCGGCACCGGCGACTGCAGCGGGCCGCCCGCTCCCGGCTCTCGGCTTTCGGCGCGCAGCCAGCAACTCACAGCTCACAGCCTGGACCCTGCGCCTGCGGTCTGGCCTCGCGGCGCGAAAACGCTCAGCCCGCGGCGCGGCCGGTTTTCGCCCGGTCGCGAGCGCGTGCCAAAGCGGCTTCGATCACGCTGCGCTTTTTGGCCAGCTCCGTTTCGTCCGTCAGGCTTGAATGTGCGGGCAAATCGGCCAGCGCGCGTTCGGCCTTGGCGGTCAGCCGCTGCTCGTTCTCGATCTGTTCACATTGCCGGCGCAGCGTTCGTGCGCGGTACTGTTCGAGCGCGGTGTCGGCTTGGTTCCCCGACCAGGCGTCCCAGCCGGTGCGCTCGCCGCTCGTGTTTTCGAGCGCGATGCAATCGACCGGGCAAACCGGGATGCACAACTCGCAGCCGGTGCAACGCGGCTCGATCACCGTATGCATGTGCTTGGGCGCGCCGGCAATCGCGTCGGTCGGGCAGGCGTCGATGCACAGCGTGCAGCCGATGCACCAGTTTTCGTCGATGGCGGCAACAAAGCGCGGACCTTCGCCGCCGTTGGCGGGATTCAGGGGGATAACCGGCCGGCCGGTGATGGCAGCCAACCGCGCGATGCCTTGCGCGCCGCCGGGCGGGCACTGGTTGATGTTCGCCGCACCCGCGGCGACGGCATCGGCGTAGGCCGCGCAATCGGCAAAACCGCAGCGCGTGCATTGCGTCTGCGGCAGCGCGGCGTCGATGCGCCGCGCGAGGTTTTCAGGTGGTTCGCTCACCCTTTTTCGAAGTGGAACGATCGCCAGTCCGTGGGCGCTTCTTCGCCACGATCTTGTCGGCCGGCAGGGACGGATCGTTCGCGATCGCCTGCAACGCCGGTGCGCCCTCTAGGCGGGCGGCGCGCCTTGATTTTCCATGCCCGACCTTCCATTCTTCATAGGCCGTTTGATGATGCTTCTTGATGAAATCGCGCACCTGCGGATAAACCACTTCGCGCCAGCGACGGCCGCTGAAAATGCCGTAGTGGCCCGCGCCCGGCACTTCAAAGTGCTGGTGCTTTTCGGGTGGGATGCCGCTGCACAAGTCTTGCGCCGCCTTGGTCTGACCGGAGCCGGAGATGTCGTCGAGTTCGCCCTCGATCGACAGCAGCGCCGTCGTTTTGATGTCTTGAGGCGTGACCCGCTCGAGCTCACCCTCGGAGTTGTGCACGTCCCAGGTGCCATCGACCAGCTTGAACTGCTGGAACACGACATCGATCGTCTCCAGGTAATAGTCGGCGTCCATGTCGAGCACCGCGTTGTACTCGTCGTAGAACTGGCGGTGCGCCTCGGCACTGGCGCCGTCGCCCTTGATCAGGTCCTTGAAGTAGTCGTAGTGGCTCTTGGCGTGATGGTCAGGGTTCATCGCGACGAAGCCGGAATGCTGCATGAAGCCGGGGTACACGCGCCGTCCCGCGCCCGGAAACTTGCTCGGCACGCGGAAGATGACGTTGTTCTCGAACCAGTCGCGACTCTTGTTGGTGGCCAGCGTGTTGACGGCGGTGGGCGACATGCGCGCGTCGATCGGGCCGCCCATCATCGTCATCGACACCGGCGTGGGTTCGCCGCGGCTGGCCATCAACGAAATGGCGGCCAGCACCGGCACGGTGGGCTGACACACGCTCATCACGTGGCAGTGGTCGTAAATGCCCTGCAGATGCCGGATGAACTCCTGCACGTAGTTGACGTATTCGTCCAGATGAAAGTCGCCGGCGGAGGTTGGCACCATGCGCGCGTTCTTCCAGTCGGTGACGTAGACCTTGTGGTCCTTGAGCATCGTGCGCACGGTGTCGCGCAGCAAGGTCGCATAGTGGCCCGACAGCGGCGCGACGATCAGTACCGCAGGCTGGCCCTTGAGCTTGGTCAGGGTTTCGGGGTCGTCGGTGAAGCGCTTGAAGCGGCGCAGCTCGCAAAACGGTTTGTCGATTTCGATCCGCTCGTGAATCGCGATCTCGACCTTGTCCACATGCACGGTGCGGATGTTGAACTCGGGTTTCTCGTAATCCTTGCCCAGGCGATACATCAGGTCGTAGCCGGCGGACAGGCGTTGCGACAGTGGCGCTTGGCCGAAGATCGACGCCGGACTCGCGTACAGCTTGGAGGCGGCCAACGCGAAGTCGGCAAACGGCTCCATCAGCGAGCGCTGGGTTTCGTAGATTTGGTAGAGCATCGGGCAAACTCGCTATTGGTACGTACTCGTGCAATGTAGCAGTCGAGCGGGCCGACGCGGATGGGCGGTATCAACAACTGCCCGGCCGAGGTGGCCAATTCCGTGCGTTTGTGGCATGAACGGGCGCGCGTATGCAGGCGCCAGGCAGGCCAGAGGCCGCGCCCGCGACAACCGGCCGGCGTCGCCCGACTGAGTGACCAATCAGGGGTTTGGACTATTCCCAAGGCAAAGTCGAATGCCAAACGGCCCGCATCTCGTCCCCGCCCCGTCAGCTACAAAACAAATAGCTACAAACCGATTCTGGACGAGCGTTGAAGGCGTTTTTGACCAAAATTTTGTCCGCGCAAGCGTGTCAGGCCGCCATCAACCCATCACCTTCGCAACCGCCGCGCACACGTGCTCCATGTTCTTCGTGTTCAGCGCCGCCACGCACATGCGGCCGGTGTCGGTGCCGTAGATG
>JBDTRV010000455.1:0-3067 GCA_039931475.1 Burkholderiales bacterium
TGTCGGTGCCGCCCGCGCGCTTGACCGCCTCGGCATAGATGTAGACCGCATCGTTCGCGCCGAAGGCGGTGTAGACGGGCGAGCGGTTGGTGCGCTTTCTGAACTCTTCGAAGAATGGCACCGTCTTCGGTGTGATCGGCGCGCTGACCGCGAAGTTGCCCGCCACTTCGCCGACCGACTTGCCATCGATGCGATCGCAGAAATCACCGTCCATGCTCTTCACGTCGATGCCGCCATAGGGCATCGGAAAGCGCGTGTTGTACCACTGCTTGGCGAAAATGTCGCTCGATGCGTGCGACAGGATCACGATCAGATATTGGGCGCCGGAGTCCTTGATCTTGGAGAACAGCGGCGAGAAGTCGGACGTCTGCGCGTCGAAGAACTCGGTTGCGCGCACGTCCGCGCCGGCAGCGGTGGCGCCCTTTTTCAGAATGGGCACGAGGTCCTGCACCCACTTCGCGTTCTCGCCGACGATCGCAATCTTGTTCAGGCCCAGATCGCCGCCCACGAAGCCCGAGACGAAGCCCGTCATCTCGCGCGCCTGGTGCGCGGCGTTGATCGGGCCGACCCGGAAGATGTACTTGTAGTTCTCGTAGTCGGTCTTGACCTTTGCATTGGTCGAAGGCGAAGCCGAGCCGACGTTGAGATAGATGGTCTTGGCGGCCGAAATGTGCGGCAACTGCGCCAGGGTCACGCCGCTGGTGTAGCCGCCGATCAGCACGTCGACCTTCTCATCGCCGGTCAGCTTCTTGATCGCGCTGATGCCGGTCTCGGGGTTTTCCGTTTCATCGGCAACCACCATCTCGAGCTTGCGGCCGAGAACCCCGCCTTTCGCGTTGAGGTCGTCGATGGCCATCTTGACGGCGTCCTGCGTATCGCGCCCGACCTGCAACTGAATCGCGGTCGGCACGCCGATGCGGATCGGCTTGTCTTGCGCCTGCGCCAAGGGCGACGCGAGGCCGAGGCTGGCACACGCGGCGCCGATCATGAAACCAAGTCTGTTCATGGGATCTCCGTTGCAATATTGGCGTTGAGGACCGACTGGGACACACACCAGTAAAGCAAGTTTTGAAGCCAAGCACTACGAGGGATTTCCCGTGGTTCGATGTCGCTTTAGGGACAACGGATGGCATGGCTTCAGCGGCCATCGCCGCCAGTGCGTTGAGCCTGACGGCCGCTCGCCGGCCCGCCGCGCGGGCGCCAAACGCCACGCGCGGCGGCAATACGCCATCAGGGCGTGACCGGCTGGCCGTCGATGGACGCGGACAGCAGTTCTATCGTGGTGACGGTGGCCCCCGGTATCGGGGTGGGCGTTCTGGATGCGCGGCCGATGGCCTTGAGCGGCAACCCGTTGCCCACGCCGATCCAGCCAGTGGCGGTGACCGTGCTGACCGATCTGGTGTCTTTCGTGACGGTGGTCGACTCGAATTCGCAAGCGTCGAACGTGCCGGCGGGCACCGTCACTCGGGCCATGCCCTTGAACCGTACCGTCTCGGTCACAGTGGAATCCTGCGGCATCAGATTGGGTGGCTCGGGGTTGGCCGGATCCCAGGATTTGGAAAGCGTCGTGGAGCTATAGCTGTAACTCTGGCACGACCCGAGCAAATGCCACAGCACGAAGAACGGTTGGTACACCGTGATCGAGTTGAAGACAACCTGCTGCTGCCCGCCGAAATCGAATCGGCTCGGATTGACCAAGGTACCCAAAATCCGGACGCTTGCGGCGCTGCTGTCGGGCGCGCAGTACTCGTTCAGATTGGCATTCGTGGTCGGACTCCACACAACGCCACCTTGAAGCGGCTCCGCGACGTAGCTGAAGGTGTTGCTCACCTCTACTGCGGGATTGCCCTGAAAGCTGACGGCGCCCCCGGTGACCTTGTGCTCGGTCACGGTTGCAAACTTGCGAGCGGCGTCGCCGATCGGGTTCGGCTCAGGCGTGATGGTATGGCGCGTAACCGTGTGGACGGCCGCTCCCTGACGCAGCACCGCGTCATTGAAACAAGCCGCGGCCGGGCTGCCGATGGCTGGTGCGGGCAAACCTGTCGCGGGTGCTGGTGCCGGCGAAGGTGCGGGACTGGGTGCGGGGCTCGGTGCTGGAGCCGGCGCCGCCGGCGAAGCTCCCGGTGCGGGCGCGGGCGCAGGATCCCCGCCGCCGCCCCCACCGCCTGTTTTTTTTGCTATGAATATGGTAGTGTCTGGTTGCCACGGTCGGCTTTTCGATTGACCGGCAAACCCGCCCGCATGAGCTTCTTTCTTTTCAAGCGCCTCATCGCCCTCGCCTGCACCTTGATCGGCACCTCGGTGCTGGTCTTCCTCGTGCTCGAAGTGCTGCCCGGCAATGCGGCGCAGATGCTGATGGGACCTGATGCGTCGCCCGAAGCAGTCGCGGCGCTGGCGGCCAAGCTCGGACTCGATCAGCCGGCGATCGTGCGCTACTTCGCCTGGATCGGCGGCATGTTGCGCGGCGATCTGGGCACCAGCTACGCCTATGGCTCGCCGGTGGCTGAGCTGGTGGCCGAACGGCTCGCGCTCACGGTGCCGCTCGCGCTGATGGCGATGCTGCTCACCGTAGCCCTTGCGCTCGCAGCCGGCGTCTACGCGGCCTCCCACCACAACCGCTGGGGCGACGTGGGCATGATGGGCCTCGCGCAGATCGGCATCGCGATTCCAAATTTCTGGTTCGCGATTCTTTTGATCCTGTTGTTCTCGGTGAAGCTGCAGTGGTTCTCCGCCGGCGGCTTCGAAGGCTGGGACGATCCGCTCGATGCGCTCAAGTCGCTGCTGCTGCCCGCGATTTCGCTCGCGGTGGTGCAGGCCGCGATCCTGGCGCGGGTCACACGCTCGGCGGTGCTCGAGGTGCAGCGCGAGGATTTCGTTCGCACCGCGCGCGCCAAGGGCCTGTCCCGCAGCGGCGCGCTGTGGGGCCACGTGCTGCGCAACGCGATGATTCCGGTCGTGACGGTGATGGGCCTGCAGTTCGCCCAATTGCTGGCCGGCACGATCGTGGTCGAGAACGTGTTCTATCTGCCGGGCCTGGGGCGGCTGATCTTTCAGTCGATCGCGAACC
>JBDTRV010000456.1:0-3066 GCA_039931475.1 Burkholderiales bacterium
GCTGGACAGCTTCATCGAGCGGGCGTCGGCGCGGGCTTCGAGGCGCTCACGGTCGCCGGGGCGAAGGCGCAGGGTGATGCGGTCGGTGGCGGGGGGATCGCTGTCGGAGGTGCCGCGATCGGGATCGCCGGGCGCTGCGGGCTGCGGGTTCTGGTCGAGGACCTTGTCGATGAGGAGGGTCAGGAGCGCGGACTCGGTGAGGCGCTGGCGGGCGGCCAGGGCGGCGAACTGGGCTTTCTTGGCGGGCGCGGCACGCGTTGCGATCAGGGGGTTGGAGGGCGTGGCGGGCATCGCAGGCGATCAGTTCATATGACAATGTCTGACGATAGTCTATCCTGCCATCCATAAAACGCAAGCCCCATCTGTTCGCCACGGCGAACACCGACCTCATTCCGAGCCTCGTTTCCACTGCTCGATCTCCACGGCCAAAGCGCAAACATCGCCTCAGCCAGCCACTGCCAGCAGACCGGCAAAGAGACCAGAGACCTGCAGTCCTTGGTTTTGTTCGGACGTAAAAAAACCCGCCGAAGCGGGCCATGAAGAATCAGAAACCGTCATCAACCGTCATGCGGCCGATCATCGTCATCGGACTCTGCCAATGACGATGCGCCCTCCTCCTCTTGCTCGACCTCGAGGCCGACCACCGGCAGGCAACCACCTTCCGAATCTTCGACTTCGTCATACGGCGTCGGCCTGGCACCCGCATCGTCTTCCTGCTCGGTCTGCTCCACGCGTTGCCTGGCCAGCCGCGGCACGATCACGCGATTCCACCAGTCCATCAAATCGATCGTCGGTTATGCATGGCGTCGCTCCTTCCGTCGTCCGGAGCTCTTCCTGATGCGTTGTCGTTCTGTCCGGTCCGCCATCACGCGCTGCTTGACCGCCTGGTAGTAACACCAGCCGAGATCCAGCACTTCCGCCTTGCGCAAGCCTTTGGGTCGCAACTCAATGACCGCGCCGATCACGGTCACGATCACCGGCCGCATGCCGCGGTCGCGCACCAGCGCGCTGGTTTCGCGCCTGACCCGACAAATCGATTGGGTCGTCATGGCGGCGCTCCCGATGGGATTGCACCGTCACCCGACTCGCCGAGTTCGGTCGAGACCCATGACCGGGGCACCAGCCTTGACAGTGAAACGGACCGCTCGGCGGGCATCCAGCCGCTCCCGACCTCCCGGACGACCCGGACGGTTGCGCGCCAGCCGGTCAGTTTCTTGATCACGGCCGCGACCGGGATCACGTAGCCGCAACCGCCGCGCGCCGCGTAGCGCCATGTCACCCGGTCCCCTGCCCTCAAAGCCGCCGACGTGGCACGGACTGTCGATGAGCCGGTCACTTCATTGCTCCGGCGGCCGCCACGTAGCGCGCCCGCACCAGGTGCGACTCGGCCTGCGCGAGTTCGTCGCCGATGTCCACCAGGTCCGCCGAATCGTGCGTCTTGGCGAGCGCCTCGGCGATCCCGAGCAACGCCTGCCGCAGCGCCTGTTCGCATTCTTCGAGCCGTTGCCGCAAGCAGCGGCATTCGAAGCCGGTCAACGGCTCGTGCCGCTGTGGGCACGCTTCCGGCGCAGCCTCTCTGGTAGTCTTCTCCGTAGCCATGAGCACCTCCGCAAATTGGGTCGCAAGTGGTCAGAGGCCTGCGCGGGTTGGCGCCTTCGCAGGCCTCGTCTGAATGATCGGATCGCCGACACTGTCCGAAGCCGGCCAGCACTACCGATCAGAACGGCAGGCTCTCGGCGCCGCTGTCGTCGGCCTTGGCTCCGGCCGGATGCGCAGTGCCGTTGATGTAGCGGGTCTTGCCGTCGTGGCTCTCGTCCGGCTTGGCGCCGATCTGCAACTGCCAGTTCTGCCGGTAGACGCCCTTGCCGGTTGACTCGTCCTCGCCGACCTTCACCGAATCCTCGATGAACCCGAAGTACCGCACCTTCGCCGGCTGGTCATCGCGCGCCTTCACTTCCTTGAACAGGCGGCCATAGAACGGGCCCACGACCCATTCTTCCGGCGTGTCTTTTGACGCGTCGGCCGGCCGCGGCTTCGTGTTGCCGACCTTGAGGCTCAGATACTCCGCGCCCGAATCCCGGCCGATCTTCTTCCAGCCCGCGACGTTGATCTTGCCCGCGTCGGTTTCCAGCAACCCGCGCATGACCGGCCCGTCCTCGACCCGCTCGGCTGCAGGAATGCCGAACAGAACGAATTTCCCGCGCGTCTGCCCGTTCAGCACAAGCGGCGTGGACTGTTCTGCGCCGTCAGAATCAGTCGTTTGTGCAGTTGACTCTATTGGCTTTCTGGCTGCTCTTCCCATGATATTTCTCCTATAAGAGTTAGACTTTTGAGCGGATTTCCACTCAATTACAGTATATTCTTTTGTCAATTTTTAGTCAACTCATTACAGTATACTTTTTGCAAGCGTTCGTAACGCGAAAGAGCTTTCTTTTTCCGTACCAGTGAAGGGGTTTGAAGGCTTCGCAAGCCACCAAAAAAGGAAGGCCGAAGCCTCCCTTGGGCTGCTCTACATGAACGCGTGTTCCGCCATCGAAAGCGTCGCCCCGGCGCCGACGATGATGTGATCGAGCACGCGCACGTCGATCAGCGCCAGGGCGCTCTTCAAGGTCTGCGTCAAGACTTCGTCGGCGCGCGACGGTTGCAGTGATCCGCTCGGATGGTTGTGCGTCAGGATCACGGCAACCGCATTGAGCACGAGTGCGCGCTTGACGATCTCTCGCGGATAGACGCTGGTCTGGGTCAAGGTGCCGCGGAACAGATCCTCGACTGCAATTACATGATGCTGAGCGTCGAGGAACAGCACCGCGAAGCTTTCGTACTCCTGCCCCGCGAAGTGCAGCTTGAGATAGTTGCCGACCAGTTGTGGCGACTCCAGCACCGGCCGCGAGCGCAGTTGCTCGCCGACCACCTCCAGTGCCAGATCGAGTCCGGCCGCGAATGCCTGACAGCCTGGCTGGATCGAGTTGCGCGCGTAGCCGGTCAATCTTTGCAAACTGCGTTCATTGACCTCGTACAGTGGTGCTGCCTCTTCCCCGAAAAACACGCGCAGGCGTTCGACGATGC
>JBDTRV010000457.1:0-3066 GCA_039931475.1 Burkholderiales bacterium
GGAGTTCGAGGCGCTGCTGGCCGGGCGTGATCCGAAAAGCGTCGTGCACCAGTGCGGCAGCGGCGTGAGCGCGAACCCGAACCTGATCGCGATGGAGCTCGCGGGCTTCGGCCGCACCGGGCTGTACGCGGGAAGCTGGAGCGAATGGTCGAGCGACCCTTCGCGGCCGGTGGAGAAGAGTTGATTTCGCAAGAAAATTGCCACCACCGCTCGTCGGCATTGAATTGTTTGCTACAAAATAGGCAGCAAACAGCAGGTCGATAATCGGCCCATGAACCCACTGCTCGCCCACTTGCAGCCCTACCCGTTCGAGCGGCTAAAGGCGCTGTTCCAGGGCGTCACGCCCAACCCCGAATTCCGCCCGATCAGCCTGGGCATCGGCGAGCCGCGCCATCCGACACCGCCGTTCATCAAACAGGCGTTGACCGACGCCATGGCCGGCCCTTCCGGTGGTTTGGCAAGCTACCCGGCCACTGCCGGCAACCCCGCGTTGCGCGAATCGTTTACCGAGTGGATCGAACGCCGCTACGGCCTGGCGCTCGACCCGGGCGCGCAAGTGCTGCCGGTCAACGGTTCGCGCGAGGCGCTGTTCGCGTTCACCCAGACCATCGTCGATCCGACGCAGCCGGGCGCAACGGTGGTGTGCCCGAACCCGTTCTATCAAATCTACGAAGGCGCGGCGTTGCTCGCAGGCGCAACGCCCCACTACGCCGCGAGCGACCCGGCACGCAACTTCGCGGTCGACTGGGATCGGATGCCGCCGGACGTTTGGGCGCGCACGCAGCTCGTGTTCGTCTGCTCACCCGGCAATCCGACCGGTGCGGTGATGCCGCTGTCTGAGTGGAAAAAATTGTTCGATCTGAGCGAACAACACGGCTTCACGATCGCATCCGACGAGTGCTACAGCGAGATCTACTTTCAGGAGGAACCGCCGCTCGGCGGGCTGGAGGCGGCGGCAAAACTCGGCCGAAGCGACTTCCGCAACCTCGTGTCCTTCACCAGCCTTTCCAAGCGCAGCAACGTGCCCGGCATGAGAAGCGGCTTCGTGGCAGGCGACGCCGCGCTGATCAAGCAGTTTCTTTTGTACCGCACCTACCACGGCAGCGCGATGAGCCCGGTGGTGCAGGCCGCGAGCATCGCGGCATGGGGCGACGAGCAGCACGTCCTCGAGAACCGAAAGCTGTACCGCGAGAAGTTTTTCGCGGTAACGCCAATCCTCGCTGAAGTGCTCGACGTGAAGCTGCCCGATGCGGCTTTTTACCTCTGGGTCGGCGTCGGCGGCAGCGACACTGCGTTCGCGCGTGAGCTGCTCGCTCAATACAATGTTACGGTCCTGCCGGGCAGCTATCTCGCGCGTGAGGTGGGTGGCATCAATCCCGGAAGCGGCCGCATTCGAATGGCGCTGGTGGCGCAAGTCGCCGAATGCGTCGAAGCGGCCGAACGCATCGCGAAATTCGTGCGCGCGCGTCAGTAGCGCGTCTTTTTCTCCCGGCACTTTGTTTCCCTTCCCTCAGCGAGAACACCATGTCCGAACAACTGCAACAGATCATCGACGCCGCGTGGGAAGACCGCGCCAAACTTTCGCCCAAGGCACCTCCCAAGGAGATCGCCGACGCGGTGGAGCACGTGATCAGCGAGCTGAACGCTGGCCGGCTGCGGGTTGCGACCCGAGATGGCGTTGGCCAATGGACCACGCACCAGTGGATCAAGAAAGCGGTGCTGCTGTCGTTCCGGCTCAGGGACAACGAATTGATGCGCGCCGGCGACCTCGGCTTTTTCGACAAGGTGCCGACCAAATTCGCACACTTGAGTGAAGCTGAATTGCGCGAAAGTGGCGTCCGAGTCGTGCCGCCGGCGGTCGCGCGCCGCGGCAGCTTCATCGCCAAGGGCGCGGTGCTGATGCCTTCTTACGTGAACATCGGCGCCTACGTCGGCGAGAACTCGATGGTCGATACCTGGGCCACCGTTGGCAGTTGCGCGCAAATCGGCGCCAACGTGCATCTGTCGGGCGGCGTCGGCATCGGCGGCGTGCTCGAGCCACTGCAGGCGAACCCCACGATCATCGAGGATAACTGTTTTGTTGGCGCCCGCTCGGAAGTGGTCGAAGGCGTGATCGTCGAGGAGAACTCGGTGATCAGCATGGGCGTGTTCATCAGCCAGAGCACCAAGATTTACGACCGAACCACGGGCGAAGTCCACTACGGCCGCGTGCCGACCGGCTCGGTGGTCGTCAGCGGTTCGCTGCCGGCCAAGGATGGCAGCCACAGCCTGTATTGCGCCGTGATTGTCAAGCGGGTCACCGCATCGACCCGCGCCAAAACCAGCATCAACGATCTGCTGCGCGAATAGCAGCGCAACTCTCCTTAAATTCAAGGGACGAAAAAACAATGAGCACAATGGTCCGCCTGCTGCGCCTGATGGCCGAGAAGAAGGCTTCCGATCTGTACTTGACGGCCAACGCGCTGCCGCAAATCAAGATCGAAGGCCAGTACATCCCGGTCGGCAACGTGGTGCTCCCGATCGATGCGCCGAGGCAGATGCTCTCGGAAATCGTCTCGGAAGAGCGCATGGACGAGCTCAAGCGCAGCGGCGAGTTGAACATGGCGTTTCCGCTCGAAGGATCGGGCCGGTTCCGGATCAGCGCGATGCGCCAGCGCGGCACGTATGCAGTGGTCGTGCGCTACATCTCGAGCGAAATTCCACAGCTCGACACGCTCGGCCTGCCGCCGATCCTGCTGCAGCTCGTGATGGAAAAACGGGGCCTGGTGCTGATGGTCGGCGCGACCGGCGCCGGCAAAAGCACGACGTTGGCTTCGATGCTCGACCACCGCAACGAGACCACCACCGGCCACATCCTCACCATCGAGGACCCGCTCGAATACCTTTTTCGCAACAAGAAGTCGATCGTCAACCAGCGCGAGATCGGCACCGACACCGGCAATCTGCAGATCGCGCTCAAGAACGCGCTCAGGCAGGCGCCGGACGTGATCCTCATCGGCGAAATCCGCGATCGCGACACCATGTCGGCCGCGATCGCGTATGCCCAATCGGGCCACCTGTGCCTGG
>JBDTRV010000458.1:0-3061 GCA_039931475.1 Burkholderiales bacterium
CGTTTCCGGACAACGGCGAACTGTGGGGCCGGATCGAGCGCTCCAAGCGCCGGCTGGTCTCGGCGCTGATCGCGCTCGGCCTCCCAGTCGCCTCAAGGGTCAGCGAAGATACCGAGCGCGGCCTGATGTTCGACCTGTTGCGCGGCAGCCAAGGCACCGGCTCGATCATGACCGGCCACGAGGACGGCCTCATCACCATCAACATCGAAGAGGCCGACCACGCGGTGCGCGAAGCCGCGCGCAAGGCGATGCACGAGCCGTATCGCACCCTGCTCGGCCACTTCCGGCACGAGGTCGGCCACTACTACTGGGACCGTCTGGTCGACGGCACCGACTGGCTGGAGCCGTATCGCGAGCTGTTCGGCGACGAGCGGGGCGACTATGCGCAGGCGCTCGAACGCCACTATGAGCAGGGTCCGCCAGCCGACTGGCAATCGCACTTCGTCAGCGCCTATGCCACCTCGCATCCGTGGGAAGACTGGGCCGAATGCTGGGCCCACTACCTGCACATGCGCGACACGGTGGACACGGCGCTGAACTTCGCGCTCGACATCGAAAGCCCGCAAGTGGACATCACCGCTTTCGAGGCCGATGCGCTATGGAGCCCCGAAGATCCCGACGCCGCGCGCTTCCTCAAACTCGTCAACGGATGGACACGGCTGAACACAATGCTCAACGAAATGTCGCGCAGCATGGGTCAGCCCGACTTCTACCCGTTCGTGCTCACGCGCGACGTGGTGGCGAAGCTGCAGTTCATTCATCTGGTGGTCGGGGAGGGCAGGCCGGCCGCCACCGGCGCCTCCAGAACGAACGACGCGCAGCCCGAACCATCCCCGTCACCCGCGGCGACTGCGGCGCTTTCCGACACGGCGCCTCCCGCACTTGACCCCCCGTCGTCGGTCGTTAAAGTTGCGCCATGAAAACCTTCAAGACTTTGGCGGAACTCGCCGCCTGCACCGGCCAGGAAGTCGGTGTGAGCGACTGGCTCACCGTGACGCAAGAGATGATCCAGTTGTTCGCCGACGCGACCGGCGACCATCAGTGGATTCACCTCGACCAGGAGCGCGCGAAGGCCGGCCCGTTCGGAACGACGATTGCACATGGCTTTCTCACGGTGTCGCTGCTGCCGCGCCTGATCCAGCTCGCGATGAAGGTCGAGGAAACCCGGATGGGTGTGAACTACGGCCTGAACAAAGTTCGCTTCACCTCGCCGGTGCCCAGCGGCAGCCGACTGCGCGGCCGCATCAAGTTGCTCGCCGCCGAGGCGATCCCGAACAACGGCTGGCAGTTCACCTGGAACGTCACGATCGAGCGCGAGGGATCGGACAAGCCGGTTTGCGTGGCGGAATCGCTATCGCGGCAGTACGCTTGACCGATTTCGAGAACAAAAAATGCCGTCGCCGCAGATGAGGCGGTCCTTTTAAGCTGTCAAAAAAGGAGCAACTCGCTGTTCGGGGCGCTGCAAGCGCGCGCACCCTGCGCAAGCCACCATGACGCTCCCATCGCGGACTCGCCGAGCGATCTTGCATTCATGCTCGCGCGACGCTTTTTGCCGTACCTTTGCTTCATCAACGGTCGGCAAACCCGTTCTGCCGCCACGCTTCATACACCGCTACCGCGACCGCGTTCGACAGGTTCAGGCTGCGCTGGCCGGCGCGCATTGGCAGTGCAAGCCGTTGCTCAGGTGAAAAGAACCCATCGCGCAACTCGGGCGCGAGGCCGCGCGTCTCCGACCCGAACACCAGCCAGTCACCGGGCAGGAACTGCACCGAATGGACGAGGCGCGTGCCGCGGGTGGTCAGCGCGAACATGCGAGTGGCATCGGGCGCTTCGGCAGTGAGCAGCGCCTGCCAGTCGGCATGGCGGCGCACGTCGGCCCACTCGTGATAGTCGAGGCCCGCGCGGCGCAGCAGCCGGTCTTCCATCGAGAAGCCGAGCGGCTCGACCAGGTGCAGCGTGCAGCCGGTATTGGCCGCCAGTCGGATCACGTTGCCGGTGTTGGGCGGAATCTCGGGCTCGACAAGCACGATGTTGAACATGCCGCGATTGTTGTGCCGACTGGTGGCCATGAACCACTCACCGGCCCTTCACGGAAAACCTGCGACCTGAACGAGGCTAGGCGGACCGTGGATCGTCGGCACGCGCCAGCACCAGCGCGGTGACGCGGGCGGCGCCGGCTTCGCGCAGCACTCGCGCGGCCTCGAACAACGTGCTGCCGGTGGTCATTACGTCGTCCACCAAAAGGACGCTGCGCCCGCGGACCGCGTCGCAGCGCGCGGCGTCGAGCGCGAACGCTCCGCGCACGTTGGTCAGTCGCGCCGAACGCGCCAGGCTCGCCTGCGGCGGCGCGAGACGAATGCGCTGGAGCAGGAGAGGGTCAAACTTCGTTGGCGCGAGCCGGCGCGCGACCTGCAACGCCTGATTGAAGCCGCGTTCGCGCAGCCGCTCGGGCGCAAGCGGCACCGGCAGCAGCAAGTCGGCCTCGGCGATCAGCGCCGGTACGGCGTCGGTCGCCAGCAGCAGCGCGGCAAGCGCCGAAGCCCATCCCGGCTCGCGGCCGAACTTGTAGCTCGCGATCAACTCGCTCCACGGCCAGCGCCAGCCGACCGCCGCGATGCAGCGATCAAGGGGCGGCGGCGCGGTCACACACCGGCCGCATTCGGTGGCGGTGGCGCCGACCAGCGCGATCGCGCAGCGGCGGCAGCGTGCCTCGGCGGGTGCGAATCGGGCGATGCAGGCCGAGCAGATCACTCGCGACGGCCAGGCGCGACAGATCGCGCAGGTGCTCGGTGCTGCGAGCGCACGGGTGGCTGCGGAGGCTTGCCTGGTTCGGGCGATGAGGGCGGTGAACATGGGGTCGGTCGACGACAAGGAGTCGCGCTCCTTCCGTTTGCAAGGTCTGAGCAAGGTCAGACCTTCTTGCGCGTCGCGGGCCGAGCGCTTCGCTTTCAGAGGTTCGGCGGGCAACTCGATAATACGGCGCGCGCCGACCATCCTTTCGGGCGTTGCCACCACCTCATCCAATGCCCACCGAGCGCCCCCCCACCATCGACCCCGTCGC
>JBDTRV010000459.1:0-3061 GCA_039931475.1 Burkholderiales bacterium
CACCGTGCCGAACTGGCCGGCGCCGGGCGTGCAGTTTCGCGACATCACGCCGCTGTTGCAGAACCCCGAGGTATTCAAGACGCTGATCGACGCTTTTTCCGAGCGCTATTCGCAGCCCGGCAAGCGGCCGGAACTGGTGGCCGGGCTCGATGCGCGCGGTTTCATCCTCGGTTCGGTGGTCGCGTATCTGCTGGGCGTCGGCTTCGTGCCGATCCGCAAGAAGGGCAAGCTGCCGTTTACCACCGTCGAGCAGACCTACGAGCTGGAGTACGGCACGGCCACAGTCGAGCTGCACACTGACGCGCTGCATCCGGGCATGAAAGTGCTGTTGATCGACGACCTGATCGCCACCGGCGGCACCATGCTGGCCGGCAAGAAACTGCTGGAGACGTTGGGCGCGGAGGTGATCGAGGGCGCCGCGATCGTGGATTTACCCGAGCTGGGCGGCTCGGCGCGGCTGGCCGAAGCCGGCCTGCCGCTGTTCACCCTGATCGATTTCGCGGGCGGCTAAAAAATGGCGCCGACTCGGCCTGCGGGGAGTCCGCGCAGGTCAGTTCAGGTCAGCTCGCCGTACTGGGTCACGCCAAGGCCGGGAGCACGCTCCTCGAAGCCGCGCGTGTCCTCGAAGCCGGCCGGGGTCAGCGTGTGCATGGGGGGCGGCTGCGGCACGCTCGGGGCTTGCGGCCGGTTCAACTTGGCCAAGGCTTGCCTCAAGGCGGCGACTTCGTCTTCCTCGACGTTCTCGTGATGCGGCGGCGGCACCGGCGTGGTCATCCGGAAGCCGGGCCGCTCGACCACCGACAGCGCGGCCGGCTCGGTCGAGCGCTCGTCCACCGACGTCGCCAGCGGCGCGAAGTTCGCTATCACCGGAGAAGCCGCTGTTTCCGGCCGCGGGGCGGGGTTCATCGACGGCACCGTCAGCACGCCCTTCATCAGTGGGTTGATGCGCCAGTAGACGGCGGTAACGCTGAGGTCGTGGATCGTTTTTGCGGTTTTCACCATCAACGCTTCGTTCTCGTTCCAGCGGCTCGGGGGCAGTGCGTCCGCCGCCAGATCGACCATGATCAGGAACTGGCGGCCGCGCACATCGAGCGCCAGCACCTTGAACTTGTAGTTGGCCGACAGCACGTTGGCACGCATCAGCGTTTCGCGCACCACGCCATAGACCAACTCCCTGCACCGCGCGCGATTGGCCTGCTGCGCTTGTGGCGATTCATCCTCCGCAGCCGACGCGCGGCTTGCGTCCGCTCGCGTTGCGGCGGCTCGCCGGACGGGCGCACTGCCTTGCTCGCGTTGCGAGGTGGCGGCTTCGTGCGCCGGGCTGGAGCGAAACAATCTGGAAAAAAAGCGCATGGTGGTGCGACCTGGATGGAAAGATTAACGGGTGCCGACAAGCAGTTGGCGGCGGGAGTTTAACGCCGCTGCCTACCCCGAGAACTGCTTTGGCAAGGAGAAAACTCCGGCGTTGCGCATTCGCTCACGCTGCCGATGGAGTACCCGCTCCGCGCGCCGACTCATCGCGCCCGGCGCCTATTTGCCAATGCAGAACTCGGAAAAAATCTTGCCGAGCAGATCGTCGGCGCTGAACTCGCCCGTGATGCTGGACAGCGCATTCTGGGCCAACCGCAGTTCCTCGGCCAGCAGATCGATCTGCGCCCCGCCCTCGGCCAGCAGCGCATCGGCGCTGGCCAAATGGTCCTCGACTTCGCGCAGCGCTTCCACATGCCGTTGCCTAGCGATGAAAGAGCCTTCCGGCGCTGAATGCCAGCCCGCGAGCGAGAGCAGCTTCTGCCGCAGCTCCTCGATACCGATGCCGCTCTTCGCCGAAAGCGCAAGACCGGGCTCCGCTGGCGCCGTGGCCGCGTCGACTTTGTTCCAGATCGTCACGACCGGGATATGTTTCTGGACATTTCGCGCCATTGCGCTCGTCAGGCGGTGATTTTCAGCTATGTATTCAGGAGCGTCGATGCGGGTCAGATCGTGCACGAGCAACACCGCGTCGGCGGCTTCGATCTCGCTCCAGGCGCGCTCGATGCCGATGCGCTCGACCTCATCACTGCTTTCGCGCAGCCCGGCCGTGTCAATCACGTGGATCGGCACGCCTTCGATCTGGATCGTGCCGGCGATCTTGTCGCGCGTGGTGCCCGCCACCGGCGTGACGATGGCCAGTTCCGCCCCCGCTAGCGCATTCAGGAGCGAGCTTTTGCCCGAGTTCGGCTGGCCTGCGATGACAACCTTGATGCCTTCCCGCAGCAACGCGCCCTGCTGCGCGCGCTCGAACACGGTTTGCAGGGTTGCCCGCAGCCGGTCGAGCTGGCCTTGCGCGTCGGCTTGGCGCAGAAAGTCGATCTCTTCTTCCGGGAAGTCGAGCGTGGCTTCCACCAGCACGCGCAGATGGGTGAGGGCTTCGAGCAGGCGCTTGATCTCACCAGAAAACTCACCGGACAAGGAGCGCGCGGCGGACCGCGCCGCCGCTTCGGTGCTCGCGTCGATCAGATCGGCGACGGCTTCGGCCTGCGCCAGATCGATCTTGTCGTTCAGGAAGGCGCGCTCGGTGAATTCGCCCGGCCGCGCGATGCGCAGCCGCGGAGCGCGCGCAAGGCCGGTGGCCAGATCGGTCTCAGCGCCGGCTTGGAGGCAGCGGGCCAGCAGCAGTTTGAGGACGATCGGGCCGCCGTGGGCTTGCAACTCGAGCACGTCTTCGCCAGTGTAGGAATGCGGCGCTGGAAAGTGGATCGCAAGACCCTTGTCGATCGGCTGGCCGGCGGCGTCGAGAAACGGCAAGTAGGTCGCTTCGCGCGGCTTCACCGCACGGCCGCATACGGAAGCGATCAACGCCTTCAGATCGCTTCCCGACACCCGCACGATGCCGACGGCGCCGCGTCCAGGCGCAGTGGCGATGGCGGCGATCGGGTCGCTGCGGTTCAACATCATGTCGCTACGTTTTCAATAGCTGAAGACGACCTGCCGACGAGCGGTGAGACGCTTTTCTTGCGCAAAATTGGAAGAAACGCGGCGGCCGCGCCACCGGTGGCGCGGCCGCCGGCCGCTGCGCCGCTGC
>JBDTRV010000460.1:0-3055 GCA_039931475.1 Burkholderiales bacterium
GGGCGGACAGGGCGGCGGCCAGTACGGCGGCGGCCGGGGCTACGACGGCGCTGGGGTGGCAGGGGCGAACTGGCGCGGTGGATCGGGCGGCCTCGGCGGCGGCGGTGCTCCGAGCCAGGCGGGCGAAGCGCCTTCTGCGCTGGCGCGCGGCCCGGGCGGCATCATTGAAGAAACCCGCATGATGACCGGCACCACGCCGCTGGCGCGCGCGCGCATGCGGGCGCAGGGCATCTTCGGGCAACTTAGGCGCCTGCTGACCAATCAGGTCGGCGACTTCGAGAAAACCGCGATGCAGCCGCCGTCGCCCGCGCTCGCCCGAGCGCTTGCTCCTTCCTATCGCACGCAACACGGCGCGGAACAGGCGATCCTCGGCCCCGGCAGCACGCTGATCGAAGATTACAGCCCGGCCGGCATTGCGCGCGTGGCTGGCGCCTTGCGCGAGCAGACCACCGAGCTCAAGAAGAAAGCCAGCACCGACAGCGAGAAAGCGACGATCGAAGTGGTCGCGCTGATGTTCCAGAGCATCCTGGCCGAAGAGCGCATTCCGCCGGCAATTCGCGTCTGGTTCGCGCGCCTTCAGTTGCCGGTGCTGCGGGTCGCACTGGCCGAGCCCGAATTTTTCAGTTCGATGAACCATCCGGCTCGCTTGCTGATCGACCGCATGGGCTCCTGCGTGATGGGGTTCGACGCGCAAACCATCAGCGGCAGCGCGCTGGAAAACGAAATCAAGAGAGTGGTGCAGGTGATCGAACAGTACCCGGAGACCGGTGGTCGCGTTTTCCAACTCGTGCATGACGAGTTCCAGAAATTCCTGTCGAAGTTCCTGACTGAAAAAGAAATCACGCAGAAGGTCGTGAGCGTGGCTCAACAGGTCGAACGGCGCGAGACGCTGGCGATCCAATACACCATCGAAATGCGCAACCTGCTGGCCGACATGCCGGTGCCCGAGACGATCCGCGACTTCCTGTTCAAGGTATGGGCCGAAGTGCTGGCGCTGGCGGCGATTCGGCAGGGCCCGCAGCACGAAGTCACGCTGTCGCTGAAGGCGATCGCGCCGGAGTTGGTTTGGGCCGCCAGCGCCAAGCCGAACCGGGTCGATCGCGCGAAAGTGATCCAGGAACTGCCGCAAATGCTGCAGCGCTTGCGCCAGGGCATGACTTTGCTCGGGCTCGATCAAAGCCTGCAGGACCGTCATGTCAAGCTGGTGAGCGATACCCTGGCCGCCGCTTTCCTGTCCAAGGGCCAGCCGATCCCAGCCGCTCGCATCGACGCCATGGCGCGGCGCTTGTCGAATCTGGAAGATTTCGCGAGCGACGAAGGACTCGGCGACCTGCCGCTCGATGCCGAAACCCTGCTGCCGATGCTCGGCATCGACGCCTCGGCGCTGCACATTGTGTCGGTCGGCGGATCGCGCCCGAACGAGGCGATGATTGCCTGGGCGCTCGAGTTGCAGCTCGGCAACTGGTTCATCCTGGAGCACAACGGCGCGGTGCAGCGGGTGCAGTTTGCCTGGCGCAGTCAGCGCAAGCAGCTGTTCCTGTTCGCCGCGGCCGGCGGCATCAGCTACCTGTTCCAGCGCCGACGCTTGGCGTCGTACCTGCAGGCCGGCTTGCTGCTGCCGCAGGAGGAAGAGGCGCTTACCCTGCGCGCCACTCGCACCGCCATCGCCAAGCTCGACGCGAATCCCGAGCGGTTGCTTTCCTGAATTGGTGGCCCGCGCGCGGTTGCTGTTCTGAATGGGGGGCGGCGGCCCGCGCTCCGCTGGTGCGTGCCTGCTACGCGCTGTGCTGGCGCTGAAACAACCCGCCCGGCATTCGTGCGACCGCGCCGTCCAGTTCGAGTTCGAGCAATTGCACCTGCAAGGTTGCAGCGTCCATTCCGGTGCGCGCGACCAGCGCGTCGATCCCGACCGGATCGAACCCCATTTGTACCAGCAGCGGATGATCGTTCTCGCGCCCGACCGACGTGTCGCCCGTGCGTGCGCTGGCAGCGCCGGTCGGCAGCCGCAGTTCTTCAAGAACGTCTTCCCCGGTTTCGACCAGCTTCGCCCCCTGCTTGATCAGCCAATGGCAGCCGCGCGACTGCGGCGAGTGGATCGACCCCGGAATCGCAAACACGTCCTTGCCCTGTTCGCTCGCGAGCCGTGCCGTGATGAGCGAGCCCGACTGAAGCGCGGCCTCCACGACCAGCACACCTTGGCTCAGGCCGGCAATCAGTCGGTTGCGTTTGGGGAAGTTGGCCGCCAGCGCGGGTGTTCCGAGCGGATACTCGCTCACGATCAGCCCGCGCGCGGCGATGTCGTGGGCGAGTTCGAGATGCCGTTTCGGGTAGACGCGATCCAGACCGGTCCCCACCAGCGCGATCGTCGCCGGCAGGTCGGTTTGCGTCGGCGCCGATTCAAGGGCGCCTTGATGCGCGGCCCCGTCGATGCCAAGGGCCAGCCCGGAGATCACGCACAGGCCCGACCCACCGAGAAACTTCGCGAACGCGCGGGCGTTGGAAGCGCCTTGCGGCGTCGGATTGCGGCTGCCCACGATCGCGATGGTTCGCAGCGCCTCCCATGGCGGGTGCGCCGCCGAGTGCCCGGTGAGATACAGCATCAGCGGAGGGTCTTCCATCGCGAGCAGCGGCGCCGGATAGGCCGGATCGCCGAGCGTCACGATCGCCCTGGGCGCCGGCGCGTCCTGCGCGACCAGCCATTGCCAGGTCCTGTCGACCGCCGCTTGCCAGTCCGATGGGGGCGATTGCAGCGCGCTCGCTTTCGCCGCGCTCACGCACTGACGCAGCGCGCTGGCGGGTTGGTCGAAGATCGCTTGCGGCAGACCGAACGCCGCAAGCAGCCGGCGCGCGCTGTCGTTGCCGACACCTGGCGTCAGGACCAGGCGCAACCAGGCGGCGAGTTCGTCCCGTTCCATTGGCGGCAGACTTTGAGTAGCCGCCCTAGAGCGGCAGTGCGAGGCTACTTGGGGTTGGTCAGCCGGTCGCCGACCTTGACGCCGGAAAGCGTCTGCACGATCAGCGCATAGGACACGCGCTCGAACGGGCGGAACACCAG
>JBDTRV010000461.1:0-3055 GCA_039931475.1 Burkholderiales bacterium
CGCCGCCGTGAACCTATAGGAGTGGCCCGAGAAGGACGCCCCTCTCAACTTGATGGCTTCAGGGCTCGCGCTTCTCAAGACTCGGACATGCGCGCCGGCTGATTTCGGATCAAACTGACCTTCGGCTAAGGGCTTGACAAGCGCCGCAATGGCAATATAATGCATATCACGTGCCGAAACACAATGCACTATATTGCATTGCGTTAGAGGGCGCCCGGTTCACGATCACTTTTCAGAGACACCCTCATGACCACCGCCCAGACCGAACGCGTCGAATACCAGATCGACCCGTCCCAATACCGGCACTGGAAGCTGGCGTTCAATGGCGACGTCGCCACCGTCTCGATGGACATCGACGAAGACGCGGGATTGCGACCGGGCTACAAGCTCAAGCTGAACTCCTACGACCTGGGCGTGGACATCGAGCTGCACGACGCGCTGCAACGCATCCGCTTCGAGCATCCGGAGGTGCGCACGGTGGTGGTGACGAGCCTGAAGGACCGCATCTTCTGCTCGGGCGCGAACATCTTCATGCTCGGCCTATCGAGCCACGGCTGGAAGGTGAACTTCTGCAAGTTCACCAACGAGACGAGAAACGGCATCGAAGATTCGAGCCGTTACAGCGGGCTCAAATTCATCGCCGCGGTCAATGGCGCCTGTGCGGGCGGCGGCTACGAGCTGGCGCTGGCGTGTGATCAGATCGTGCTGGTGGACGATCGATCGTCCACCGTGTCGCTGCCCGAAGTGCCGCTGCTCGGCGTGCTGCCCGGCACCGGCGGCCTGACCCGCATGACCGACAAGCGCAAGGTGCGGCACGATCATGCGGACATTTTTTGCACCAGCGTCGAAGGCGTGCGCGGCAAGAAGGCGGTCGAGTGGCGGTTGGTCGATGCGGTCGTCAAGCCACAGCAATTCGCGCAGGAGATCAAGGATCGGGGCGCGAGGTTCTCCGCGCAGAGCGACCGTCCGGCCGACGGCAAGGGCGTGAAGCTCACGCCGCTGCAACGCGAAATCTCGACCGACGGGATTCAGTACGGCTTCGTCAAGGTCGCGATCGACCGCGCCCGGCGCACTGCCGACTTCATCGTGCATGCGCCAAGCAAGGAGCAGCCCCAGGACCCGGCGGGCATCGAAGCGGCCGGCGTCGCCTGGTGGCCGCTGCAAATGGCGCGTGAGATGGACGACGCGATCCTGCAGATGCGCACCAACGAGCCCGAAATCGGCCTGTGGCTGCTGCGCACCGAAGGCGACGCGAAGGCCGTGCTCGCGGTCGACAACGTACTCGCGGCGAACAAGGATCACTGGCTGGTGCGCGAGACCATCGGCATGCTGCGTCGCACCTTGTCGCGGCTCGACGTGTCGTCGCGCAGCATGTTCGCGCTGATCGAGCCGGGCTCGTGCTTCGCGGGCACGTTGGCCGAACTCGCGTTCGCGGCGGACCGCGCGTACATGCTTGCGCTGCCCGACGACGAAGCGAAGGCGCCGAAGCTGACGTTGTCGGAGCTGAACCTGGGTTGCTATCCGATGGTCACCGGCCAGTCGCGCCTGGCACGTCGTTTTCACGAAGAAACTGCGCCGCTCGAAGCCGTGCGCGGCAAGATCGGCGAGCCGCAGGGCGCACAGGCCGCGTTCGATCTCGGCCTCGTCACCGAAGCGCCCGACGACATCGACTGGGCCGACGAAGTGCGCCTGGCGATCGAGGAGCGCACCGCGATGTCGCCTGACGCGCTGACCGGCCTCGAGGCGAACCTGCGTTTTTCCGGCAAGGAGACGATGGAAACCCGAATCTTTGGCCGCCTCACGGCTTGGCAGAACTGGATCTTCAACCGCCCCAACGCGACCGGCGAGAAGGGCGCATTGAAGGTTTACGGAAAAGGCGACAAAGCCCAGTTCGACTGGAACAGGGTCTGACCCGCCCGAGCACCACCATCTCAATCAAGGAGCAAGACATGAGCACCATCGACTACGGCCAGAAAATCCCGAACAACGTCAACCTCGCCGAAGACCGCACCTTGCAGCGCGCGCTCGAAGGCTGGCAGCCGAACTTCCTCGACTGGTGGGGCGACATGGGCCCGGAAGGTTCGCCCAACTACGACGTGTATCTGCGCACCGCCACCAGCGTCGATCCGCAGGGCTGGGCGCAGTTTGGCCACGTGAAGATGCCGGACTACCGCTGGGGCATCTTCCTGAACCCGGGTGAGGAAAATCGCAAGGTTCATTTCGGCGACCACAAGGGCGAAGCGGCCTGGCAGGATGTTCCCGGCGAGCACCGCGCGAACCTGCGCCGCATCATCGTGACGCAGGGAGACACCGAGCCGGCCTCGGTCGAGCAGCAACGGCATCTGGGCCTGACCGCGCCGTCGATGTACGACTTGCGCAACCTGTTCCAGATCAACGTGGAAGAGGGTCGCCATTTGTGGGCGATGGTGTATTTGCTGCACAAGCATTTCGGCCGCGACGGGCGCGAAGAAGCCGATGCGCTGCTGGAACGCCGTAGCGGCGATGCGGACAATCCGCGCATCTTGGGCGCGTTCAACGAGAAGACGCCGGACTGGCTCAGCTTCTTCATGTTCACCTACTTCACCGACCGCGACGGCAAGTTCCAGCTCTCGGCACTGGCCGAAAGCGCATTCGATCCGCTCGCGCGCACCACCAAGTTCATGCTGACCGAGGAAGCGCACCACATGTTCGTCGGTGAGTCGGGCGTCTCGCGCGTGATCCAGCGCACCGCGCAGGTCATGAACGAACTGAAGACCGACGACATGGCCAAGCTGCGCGCGGCCGGCGTGGTCGATCTGCCGACGATCCAGCGCTACATCAACTTTCATTCGAGCGTCACGGTGGACCTGTTCGGCGCCGACGAATCGAGCAACGCCGCCACCTTCTACAGCTCCGGCCTCAAGGGCCGCTACGAGGAAGGCAAACGGGGCGATGACCATGTGCTGAAAGGCCAGCACTACAAGGTGCTCGAAGCGAAGAACGGCCAGCTCGTCGAAAAGGACGTGCCGATGCTCAATGCGCTGAACGAAGTGCTGCGCGACGACTACATCAAGGA
>JBDTRV010000462.1:0-3039 GCA_039931475.1 Burkholderiales bacterium
CACGCGGCATCCTGACCATCGCAGACAACACTTTCGCCTCGCCGCTGAACCAGAAACCGCACACCCTGGGCATCGACGTGGTGGTGCACAGCGCGACCAAATACCTGGGCGGGCACCATGACCTCACGGCCGGCGCGGTTTGCTGCGGCAACGAGCTGGCCGAGAAAATCTGGCGAATGCACGTGACCTTGGGCGCCGTGCTGTCGCCGATGGATGCGTGGCTTTTGCTGCGGGGCCTGCGCACCTTGCCGATCCGGATCGAGCGCATCAACTCGAACGCGCTGGCCCTGGCCGAATGGCTCGAAGCGCAGCCGCAGATCGAGCGCGTTTACTACCCCGGCCTGGCCAGCCATCCGCAGCACGAACTCGCGCGCAGGCAGATGACGGGCTATGGCGCCGTGATCGCGTTCGCGGTGCGCGGCGGCTTTGACGAGACCAGCCGCTTCGTCGCTGCGCTCGAACTGGCGACGCACGCGGTCAGCTTGGGCGGCGTCGATTCGCTCGTGGTCCACACCGCCGCGATGTGGGCCGGCACGATGAACGAGGCGCAGATGAAGTCGGCCGGCATCGCGCCGAATTTCGTGCGGATGTCGGTCGGGCTGGAGCACATCGAAGACCTCGAGAGCGACATCCGACGCGCGCTGGCAGCGCTTAAGGCCTGATTTTCAGTATCAAATCGGCCGTCACCGCTCGTCCACTATGCCTGAGTAGCTATTAAAACAATAGTGAACTGAACGACGCGGTCGCGCCAGCCGCTGAACCCGTCATCGCACTCTTGCCGGTTACCCCGCCCGAATCCACGTTTCACGGTGCTGCCGTCGCTCGACGAGATCGAACTGGGCGGCGCGCGGCTCAAGCTCGAACCGCGCACCATGCGTCTTCTGCTCGCACTGGCCGGGCAACCCGGCGCGGTGTTGTCGATCGACACGCTGCTCGATCGGGTCTGGCCGGGACTGGTCGTCACCAGCGCGCCGCTGTATCAGGCAGTCAGCGAGCTGCGCGCCGCCCTCAAGGCCGCTGCCGCCACGCCGGTTCTCATCGCGACCGTCCCGCGCAAGGACTATCGGCTGGTGGCGCCGGTCGCACGCGGCGCGGCAACGGGGCCAACCGCGGCACAGGCGGCGCCGACGCCATCCGCGGCGGCGCTTATAGCTTGGTCAGCCGGGGATCCGTACCGGCAGATGCGAAAAGCCGCGCACGAAGGTCGAGCGCACGCGCTTGGGTTCGCCCACCACCTCGATCACCGGAAAGCGCTTCAAGATTTCTTCCCACAGAATCTTAAGCTGCAACTCCGCGAGCCGGTTGCCGACGCAGCGGTGGATGCCGAAGCCGAACGCCAAATGCTGGCGCGGGCGGGCCCGGTCGATGATGAGCTGGTCGGCGTGCTCGATTGCCTCTTCGTCGCGGTTTCCCGACAGGTACCACATCGCGACCTTGTCGCCCTTCTTGATCTGCTTGCCGCCGAGTTCGGTGTCGACCAGCGCGGTGCGGCGCATGTACGCGAGCGGCGTCTGCCAGCGGATGATTTCGGGCACCAGGCTTTCGACCAGCGCGGGATTGGCGCGCAGCTTCGCGTATTGCTCCGGGTTTTCGTGCAGCGCGAGCAGGCCCCCGCTCATCGAATTGCGAGTGGTGTCGTTGCCGCCGACGATCAGCAGGATCAGGTTGCCCATGTACTCGCGCGGGCTCATGTTGCGGGTGGCCGGGCCGTGCGCGAGCATCGACACCAGGTCGGTGCGCGGCGGTTCGTTCACGCGTTCGTTCCACAGGCGCGTGAAGTAGGCCAGCATCTTGCCGAGTTCCGCCATGCGCACTTCGGGATCCGGCGCATCGGGGTTGACGCTTTTGATTGCCGTGGAGATATCGGACCAATGGGTCAACAGCTTGCGGTCTTCGAGCGGAAAGTCAAACAGCGTCGCGAGCATCAGCGTCGTCAGTTCGATCGACACGCGATCCACCCAATCGAAAGTTTCGTTGCGCGGCAAGTCGCCTAACACCTTGCAGGTGCGCTCGCGAATCAGCGTCTCCATGTTGTTGAGGTTGGCCGGAGCGACGATCGGGCCGACGGCCTTGCGCTGCTCGTCGTGCTTGGGTGGATCCATTGCGATGAACATCTGAAGCTGCTGCTCGCCGGGCGGGAACTCCATCAGGCTGATGCCGCCGTGCGTCCAGTCCGACGAATAGATGCCCGGGTGCGTGTCGACCTGCATGATGTCCTGGTACTTCGTGACCGACCAGTAGTCGCCGAACAGCGTGCTGTGCGAAAGGTGCACCGGGTCGTCGCGCCGCAGCCGCGCGAAGTAATGCCCGACCGTGTCCTCGACGAAGAAGTCGGGTTTGGCCGGATCGATCGCGTCGATCGGCATCGAAAACGCGGCGGCGCGCGCTGCTTCCTGGATGGCGTTGGGAGTAGTCATGGTGGACCTCGGTGCGGTGGTATTCGGATGCCGTGCGCCGGCGCGCTCAGTGCTGCCCTTCCGGCATCTCGACCACCAGCCCGTCGAGTGCGCTGGTCAGCGTGATCTGGCACGCCAGGCGCGAGTTGTCACGCAACTCGGCCGCGAAGTTCAGCATCTCTTCCTCGTTGCTGTTGCGCCCGCCGACCCGGTCGATCCAGGCCGGGTCGATGAACACGTGGCAGGTCGCGCAAGCACACTGCCCGCCGCAATCGCCGTCGATGCCGGGTACGTCGTTGTCGGTGGCAGCGCGCATCAACGTGGTGCTTTCGGGCACGTCGACCACATGATGCGTGCCGTTGAATTCGATGAAAGTCACGGTTGGCATTTCGGTTCCCCTGGCTTGGATTGCGATCGGCCTATTGGTCGAACACGATCACGCTGCGCGCGATGCCGCCTTTTTTGAGCGCGGCAAAGCCTTCGTTGATCTGCGCCAACCCGATGCGTTCGGAGACCATCTCTTTCAGCTTGAGCCGGCCCTGCAGATAAAAGTCGATCAGCCGCGGCATGTCAGTGCGAAAGCGGTTCGAGCCCATCATGCAGCCTTGGATCCGGCGCTCGCGCAGGAAATCGACGCCGTGCA
>JBDTRV010000463.1:0-3038 GCA_039931475.1 Burkholderiales bacterium
TTGATCGGCGGCTCCATGCCGATCGCGCACAGCAGTTGCAGCGCGTGGTTTTGCACCATGTCGCGCAGGGCGCCGGTGCTGTCGTAGAACGCTCCGCGCTTTTCCACGCCCAGGCCTTCGGCGAGCGTGATCTGGATGTTCGCGATGTGCTCACGGCGCCAGATCGGCTCGAACAGCGCGTTGCCGAAGCGCAGCGCGAACAGGTTCTGCACCGCCGGTTTGCCGAGGTAATGGTCGATGCGGAACACCTGCTTCTCGTCGAAGCAGCGCGCCACCGCCGCATTGATTTCGCGATTGCTCGCCAGGTCGTGCCCCAGTGGTTTTTCGAGCACGATGCGCACGTTGGGCTGGTTCATGCCGTGCGCCGCGACCTGCTCGACCACCGTGGAAAAGAGCGACGGCGCGGTCGCCACATACATCACGACCGTGTCGGCGCTGCGCTCGTCGAGCTTTTTCTTGAGGGCCGGATAGTCTTCTTTTTGGGACAGGTCGATGCTTTGATACTCGAGCAGCTCGAAAAAGCGCGACAGCTCCTTCGTGTTGGGGCGCTTGTCCTTGTCCAGCTCGGCGAAGCGTTCTTCGATGCTTTTGCGATATTCATCGTCGCTCATCTCGCCGCGGCCGACGCCGATGATGCGGCCGCCCTCGGGCAAGGTGCCGTGGCGGCTGGCCTGGAACAAGGCGGGGATCAACTTGCGCCAGGCCAGGTCGCCGGTGCCGCCGAAGAGAACGAGGTCAAAGCTCATGCGGATTTTCCGGATTGATTGGGAAGATGGGGTGCCGCTCATCGTACAGACGCGTCAGCCGGCTCGTTGCTGACGCGATGCAAAGCTCCGCCGCTGCCGCCAGTTTGGAAATCGAAATCGCGCACGCGCATCTGGCGCTCCGGGGCGTTCTTTCAAGGTGCTGGCAACGGCTCGCGCGGCTCGAGGATGTCGACTGGTTCGAGATCGCCCTATGGTCCGAAGGCGGTCCGTCTGGCGAAGTTTTTTTCAAGAATGGTGAAAACTTGTTCGTGCCGTCGGTCTGCATGCCGTCGAACCCGGCCTATGCGCGAACGCTGCGCGATCTCGGTTTGGCGCCGAAAACCCGCTCGAGCTGCTCGCGATATACCTGACGCCCCGATCCGTGAGAGCTTGACGCAGCAGCTTTAGCGCACCCTCACGAACCGCTGCGCCCGCTTGCCGGTGTCCACTTCGGTCGTGTAGATGCTGCCTTGCGAGTCGATCGCGATGTTGTGGATCCAGTGAAAGTCGCCGGCTTGCCGGCCTGGTCGACCAAACGTGCCGAGCACCTCGCCGTTATCGCGCTGCACGATCCGCACCTCGTTGTTGGTACCGTCGGCGATCAGCAGGTAGCGTTGAGCAGGGTCTTCGGACGGGATCAGGTCCCAGGTCGAGCCGGACCCGCGTGTCTCGGGCTCATATACGAACTGGCGCACGAACTCGCCGTTCTTCCTGAACACCTGGATGCGGTTGTTCATGCGGTCACAGACGTAGACCAGTTCGTCCTTCGTGAGGCGCACGCAATGCACCGGGTTGCCGAACTGCGGCGAGTCGCTGTCGAAGTGCGGGATCTTGGCATCGTCCGGCTTCTTGCCGTAGGCGCCCCAATGCCGCTTGTACTTGCCGCTGGTCGCGTCGAACACGATCACTCGGCGATTGCCGTAGCCGTCGGCCACATACAGCTCGTCGGTAGCGGCGTCCAGTTCCATGTGCGCCGGGCGGCCGAGCTGATCCGGGTCATTGCTGCCCTTGCTGGCACCGGGCTTACCGATCTGCAGCAAAAACTTTCCGTCGGCGGTGAACTTGAGCAGCATCTGGTCGGTCTGCGCATTTCCACCGATCCAGACGTTGTTCTTGGGGTCGACGTAAATGCCGTGTTCATTGGCCGGCCAGTCGTAGCCTTCGCCCTTGCCGCCCCATGAACGCAGCAGCTTGCCCTCGCGGTCGAACTGCAGCACCGGCGGCGCCGAGATGCAGCACTTCGAGCGCTTGGGCGTCAGCGCCGCGCCGCGCTCGTCTTCGGTAAGCGACGCCGGGCGGTGGATGAGCCAGATGGTTTCGTCGCTTGCCACCGCGATACCGGCCACCTGCCCAAGGATCCAATTGTTTGGCAACGGCTTGGGCCAGGTCGCATCCACGGCATAACGGGGACCGCCGCTGGCGGCCGGTGTGCCTTCGACTCTCTGGGCGGTCTGCGCGTGGGACGAGACCGCCATCAAAAAAGCAAGGCCGACGAGGAACAGAAAACGCCGCAGCAAGTTCATGATTTGTCTCCGTGTTTCATCGGCCGTCGCGAAGGTCGCGCCGACTGGTTTTCCGATGGATCGAATGGTTTCAATGCGCGCGACCTTCATAGGCACTGTGCCATGGGGCGTCAACCTTGTCGATGGCTCAGCGCCTGGGCGCACCGCACAGATATTCGTGTGAGCACGGGCGCCGGCCGCGGCTGCCGCGACAACAGGGACAGGCGCTCACTCCGGCTTGATGCCCGCGTCCTGCGCTACCTTGCCCCACTTTTTCATCTCGCTCGCGATAAAGGCGGCGAACTGCTCGGGCGTGCCGCCGGCCGGCTCGATCCCCGCGTCTTGCAGGCGCTTCTTCACGTCGGGCGCGGCCAGCGCCTTGTTGATCTCGGCGTTCAGTTTTTCGACGACCGCCTTGGGCGTGCCGGCCGGCGCCAGGATGCCGCCCCAGGTGCTGGTCTCGAAGTTCGGCATGCCGGCTTCCTTCATCGTCGGCACGTCGGGCAGCACCGAGGAGCGCGTCGCGGTGGTCACGGCCAGCGCGCGCACCTTGCCCGCCTTGACCAGCGGCGCAATGGCAGCCACCGTGTCGAACATCATCGATGTGCGCCCGGTGAGCAAATCCGGATGCGCGGCCGTGCTGCCTTTGTACGGAATGTGGGTCATGTCGACGCCGGCCATGCTCTTGAACAACTCGCCCGACATATGGGGCGCGCCACCCGCTCCGCTCGAAGCAAAACTCAGCTTCCCCGGATTGGCTTTGGCGTAGGCGATCAACTCCCTCAGGTTG
>JBDTRV010000464.1:0-3033 GCA_039931475.1 Burkholderiales bacterium
GCAGCACGTCGACGTTCTGGTTCACGCCGATCTGCTTCTCGCCGGTCACGACCAGATGGCCGTTGGCCAGCACCTCGACCACGGTCGCGGTGATCGACCCGTAGAAGGTGTTGGCGCTTTCGGTGCCGCCCTTGCCCGCGAAGTTGCTGGCCGATTCCGCGCCGACGCTGGCGCGCTTGAACGAATTGGGCGAGAGAAATGGCAGTGCGCTGATACCAGCGTCGATGCCGCTTTTCTTGTCGATGGTCGAGGTCGACTTCTGGCTCGCGCTCACGTTCTCGACGATCGCGATCGTCACGTTGTCACCGACCATGCGCGCGCGTCGGTCCTCGAACAGCGGGCGGTAGCTCGCGGTGCGAAATAGGCTGCCAGTGACCGGCGGCGGCACGGCGGCGCGCTGCGCGACGACTGGCGGCGGCGTGGTCGGCGGCATCTCGACCTGCGGCGGATTGGCTAGCGTGCTGCAACCCGCGGCGAGCAGCGCAGCGAGTCCGGCAGTGAAGAGGCGGAAAGCCCGGTTCATTACAGTTGCCCGAGCTTCTGCAGCATCTGGTCGCTGGTCTGAATCGCCTTCGAGTTCATCTCGTAAGCGCGCTGCGTCTGGATCATCGAGACCAGCTCCTGCACCACGTTCACGTTCGACGTTTCGAGGAAACCTTGCATGACGGTGCCGAGGCCGTTGGTGCCGGCCGTTCCGCCGTTGGGTTGCCCGGAAGCGGCGGTCTCCGCATAAAGGTTGTCGCCGCGCGGCTCCAGGCCGGCCGGATTGACGAAGTTGGCCAGCGCCAAGGTGCCGATCGGCTGCGGCGCGGTGCTGCCCGACACCGTGGCCGACACGGTGCCGTCGGCGCCGATGCTGACGTTGGTCGCGTTCGGCGGCACGGTGATGCCGTTGGCCACCGGCAGCCCGGAGGTCGTCACGAGCCGGCCTTGCGCATCCACCTGGAACGAGCCGGCGCGCGTGTAGCCGTTGGTGCCGTCGGGCATGGTCACCTGGAAAAAGCCGTTGCCCTTGATCGCGACGTCGAGCTGGTTGGTGGTCTGCTGCATGCTTCCCTGCGTGAACGAGCGGCTCGTGGCTACGGTGCGAACGCCGAGGCCCAGTTGCAGGCCAGTCGGCAACTGTGACTGCTCGCTGCTGTTGGCGCCGACCTGGCGCAGGTTCTGGTACATCAGGTCTTCGAACACTGCGGTAGCGCGCTTGAAGCCGGTGGTCGACACGTTGGCCAGGTTGTGCGCGATGACGTCAAGCTGCGTCTGCTGCGCTTCCATGCCGGTCTTCGAAATCCAGAGCGAGTTGATCATTGGGAATCCTTTTGTTGGGTTGGCGCGCGGGGTCAGCCCTGCATTGCGAGGAGTTGCGCGGCGGATTTGTCCGAGCTTTCGGCGGTTTGCAACAGGCGCATCTGGGAGTCGAACTGGCGCGCGGCGGCGATCATGCCGACCATGGTTTCGATCGGGTTCACGTTCGAGCCTTCGAGCGCGCCGGATTCGAGCCGACCGGCCGGATCGGCGGGAAGCGGCTCCTGCGACGCGGTGCGGAAAAGCGCGTCTTCGCTGCGCTTCAGGGGATCGTCGGCGCCCGGCGTGGCCAGCTTGATGCGACCAAGAGTCGAGGCGGGTGCGTTGCCGGACTTGGCGGTCAAGGTGCCATCGCTGGCAATCGTGATTTCAGCACCGGGCGGCACGTCGATCGGCGAGCCGCCGTCCGACAGCACAACCAGACCCGAGCTCGTGACCAACGTGCCTTGCGACGAGATCTGAAATGCGCCGGCCCGCGTGTAGGCCTCGGTCCCGTCGAGCCCCTGCACCGCAAACCAGCCATTGCCGCGCGCGGCCAGGTCGAGTTCGCGGCCGGTGCGCTGGATGGCACCGGGCTTCTCGTCATGGCCCGAAGTGGCTTCCATCGCGAAGACGCGCGTCGTCGCGCCGTCGCCGCGCAACGGCACCGCGCGAAAGGTGGACAGCTCGGCGCGAAAACCCTGCGTCGACGCGTTCGCGAGATTGTTCGCGAGCACACTCTGGCGCTGGGCGGCAGCGCTGGCGCCGCTCATGGCGGTGTAGATCAGGTGGTCCATCGCGCGGGTGCTTCGTCAGGCGGCCGGGTCAGCGGAGGTTGACCAAGGTGGACAGCACCTGGTCCTGCGTCTTGATCGTCTGCGCGTTGGCCTGGTAGGCGCGCTGGGTCGTCATCATGTTGACGAGTTCGGCCGTGAGGTCCACGTTGGATTCTTCCAGGGCGCCCGAGCGCAACTGGCCGAGCGTGCCTTCGCCCGGTGCGCCGCGCAGAGGTTGACCTGAAACCGTGGTTTCGATCCAGTTGCCGGAACCGGTGGGCGCCAGGCCCTGCGCGTTACGGAAATTCGCCAGCACGATCTGGCCTGCCGCCTGCGTCTGACCGTTGGAATAGCTCGCGCTGATGATGCCGCTGTCTTCGATCCTGATACCGGTGAGCTGACCCACCGTGTAGCCGTCCTGCGACAGGTCCGACACCGCGAAGCGCGAGCCGACCTGGGTCATCTTGCTCAAATCCAGATCGACGGTGAAGGTCTGCGCCGGATCGTTGGGCGACGCGAGCGTGAGTTGCGGGATCGTGGAGGTCGTGAGGTCGAGGCTGCCGTCGGGCTTGAAGTTCAGGGTGAACGGCGTGGAGGCGGCAGGGTCGCTGCCGTTCACGCTGGTGTAGACATCCCAGGTGTTGTTCGCGGTCTTCACGAAGCTCAGGCCAACCGGCACTTCGAGGCCTTGCGGATCGAACGCGGTGAACGAGGTGCCGTAGGTGGACATCGGCGTCGGCGGCGTGGCGGTGGAGGCCACCACGGCGCGCGCATCGAGCGTGATCGCGGCGTTCATCGTGGTCGTCTGCTTGGCCGGAATCGGAGTGCCGGTGGGTAGCTTGAGCGGCTTGAGCTCGACCCCTAGGCGCACGCCATCGCCGTCGGTGGGAAAGCCCATCAACTGCGCGCCGGAGTTGGTGACGACGTTTCCGTCCTTGTCGAGCTTGAAGTTGCCGGCGCGGGTGTAGGCGTTGGA
>JBDTRV010000465.1:0-3030 GCA_039931475.1 Burkholderiales bacterium
TTCACGCCCTTGCCGCGCGCGGCCTTGTAGAACTTGACGGCGCCGAACAGATTGGACAGATCGGTGATCGCCAGCGCCGGTTGGCGGTCGGCCGCGGCGGCGGCCACGATCTCGTCGATGCGGTTGGTGCCGTCGACCACCGAGTATTCGGTGTGGAGGCGAAGATGAACGAACATTGAGTCGATTTTAGGCCGCCCAATCCCGCCATCGACTGGTCCGGATACTTCCAAAAGCTACCGAAAAGATAGCTGCCAAAGACCAGTGGACTAAAGCAGTCAGCCCATTTACCGCTGAAAACTAGGTGCCGAGCGCACGCAACACTTTGGAGTGGAATTCGCGCCGATACAAGATCGCGATCACGCCGATCGTGGCGATCATGAACACCTGCGCCGAGAAAAACCATGCCAGTGCCGCGAACGAAAAATAATAGGCGCGCAGGCCTTCGTTGAAGGTCTCGGCCGCCAGACCGAGCAGTTGTCCCGCGCGCCTGGCGCACTGTTCGCGGTCGTGCGGGCCCGCGTCGAACTCGTCGGCATGCGGCATCGCCCCGATCACGACGCCCGCAATCACGTAATGGCGAAGCGACCAGCTGAAGTGAAAGAACGCGTAGACGAAGATGCTGATCAGCACGATGATCTTGAACTGGAGCACCGGCAGCGTGGTCTGCTGCACGAACGGGATGCCTTGCATCACTTCGCTGGCGTTGGTGGTGCTGAGCACCGCGAACAAGCCGCCGATGATCAGGATCGAGGTGGACGCGAAAAACGACGGGCTCGCCGATTGGCTCTGGATGATCATGCCGTCCAGCATGCGCGGCTCGCGCATCGTGCATTGCAGCATCCATTCGTGGCGGAACCGGTTGGTCACCGACAGCAGCGACGAGCGGCGCGCGCCCCAGTACACCGCGAACCATGCATACAGGTTCCAGGCGCCGAGCAGGAACAGGACGGCCATCCAGTCGAGCCAGGGAAGCAGCGAAAGCACCTTCATGCGCGGGGATGTTAGCGCGGAGGCCAATGCCGGCCCGACTCTAACCACGAATGGCCTGCCCGACAGGGATCGAACCTGTGACCCCGAGCTTAGAAGGCTCGTGCTCTATCCAACTGAGCTACGGGCAGCGGCATGAACGCGATGGTTCATGATATGTTTTTTTGGCGTGACTCGATCGCTTCAAGCCAGGCGCTGAAATTCTAGCCCGCGCCATCGAAGCGCAACTCAAACCGTGCGGTCGATGATCGAAGCAGAGCGCATGAACGAAATCGTGATCGAACGTGTTCCCGTGGTGGACCTGCCTCGCGAATGACAGGCCAGGCTTGCCGATTCCAGCAACGCGATGGTGACCATCCGCATCGAACCGGAATCGCGACGCGGCGCGCCCCATGAGTTGTTCGTGACAGACGATCCGGCATTCGGAATCTGGCGCGACCGCGAGGACATGGCTGATGTCGCGTCCTAAGTGCGCAAGCTGCGCGCACCGCGTTACAGGCGCGGCGGCTCGCGCAACCAACCTTGACGATTCTGGTCGATACCGACGTGTTGATTTGACACTTGCGCGGATACGCACAGGCAACGCGTCTGCTGAATCGGATCGATGCGCTCACATTGTTGGCCGTGACTACATCGAAATCTTGCAAGGCATGCGAAACAGGGGGCGGGTCGGCGGCCGTCAAGAAGATGCTCGAGCGACGTGCGGCGATCGTTCTGCCGCTTACCGAGGCGATAACGCAGCGTGCCATCGCGTTGATGGAGTTGTTAACGCTGAGCCACGGGTTGCGAATGGGCGATGCGCTTATCGCCGCGACCGCGCTCAATCACGGATTGCCAGCGCTGACGGGTAACGTCACGCATTTCCAGGTCGTTGAAGGGCTACGGATCAAGGCGTTCGTTCCTTGAGGCAGAACCCGCCCGAATCGTTCAGATCGAGCAGCCAAAGGGCAAAAAAGGCCGTCAGGGGGATGCCACTGACGGCCTTTGGATTGATTGATGGTCGGGGCGAAAGGATTCGAACCTTCGACCCTCTGGTCCCAAACCAGATGCGCTACCAGGCTGCGCTACGCCCCGACTAGCCGCTGATTCTACCCGGCGCGGGGCGGCCCGTGCGGTGCCGTATATTCGTCGTTGCCCCCACAACAGTCGAGGAGAACAAACCATGCATCGTCGCGTCCTTTTTGCGGTTGCCGCCAGCGCCGCCGTCCTGCTTTCAGCCCCCGTTCATGCGCAGAACAAAGAGATCCGCATCGCCCACGTTCACAGCCTGACGGGTCCGCTCGAAGCCTATGGCAAGCAGACCACCACCGGCCTGATGATGGGCCTCGACTACGCGACCGGCGGCACCATGACCGTGGCAGGCAAAAAAATCGTCGTGATCGAAAAGGACACGCAGGGCAAGCCCGATCTGGGCAAGTCGCTGCTGGCGGCGGCGTATGCGGACGACAAGGCCGATCTGGCGATTGGGCCGACCTCGTCCGGCGTGGCACTCGCGATGCTGCCGGTGGCCGAGGAATACAAGAAGATTCTGCTGGTCGAGCCCGCGGTGGCCGATTCGATCACTGGCGACAAGTGGAACAAATACATCTTCCGCACCGGCCGCAACAGCTCGCAGGACGCGATCAGCAATGCGGTCGCGCTCGACAAGCCCGGCACGGTGATCGCGACCCTGGCGCAGGACTACGCCTTCGGCCGCGATGGGGTCAAGGCGTTCAAGGATGCGCTTAAGCAAGCCAAGATCGTGCACGAGGAATACCTTCCGACCAGCACCACCGACTTCACCGCCGGCGCTCAGCGTCTGATCGATGCGCTCAAGGACAAGCCCGGCCGAAAAGTCATCTTCATCATCTGGGCCGGCGCCGGCAACCCGTTCAAGATCGTCGACCTGGACCTCAAGCGCTACGGCATCGAGATCGCGACCGGCGGCAACATCCTGCCGGCCATGGCAGCCTACAAGAGCCTGCCCGGCATGGAAGGCGCGGCCTATTACTACTTCGGCATCCCGAAGAATACGGTCAACGAGGCGTTGGTCTCGATGCACTA
>JBDTRV010000466.1:0-3023 GCA_039931475.1 Burkholderiales bacterium
CCGCAACCGCAACCGCAACCGCAACCGCAACCGCAACCGCAACCGCAACCGCAACTCACGCCACGACCCAGGCGCGCGGCAACCCACCGCCGCCGCTCACCGTGCTATGGATCACGCCGATGCGCGCGCTGGCCGCCGACACCTTGCGCGCACTGGTGCAGCCGATGCAGGCGCTGCACCCCCACTGGACGGCAGGCGCGCGAAGCGGCGACACCAGCGCGGCCGAACGCGCGGCGCAGAGCCGGCGCCTGCCCACGGTGCTCGTCATCACGCCCGAAAGCCTGACGCTGATGCTCGCGCGCGCCGATGCGCATGAGGTGCTGAAAAGCGTGCGCGTGACCGTGGTCGACGAATGGCACGAACTGCTCGGCAACAAGCGCGGCGTGCAGGTGCAGCTGGCGCTGGCGCGGCTCAGGCGCTGGAATCCAGCCCTCGTCGTCTGGGGCATGTCCGCCACCCTGGGCAACCTGCCCGAGGCGCTCTTCACTTTGCTCGGTCCCGGCCTCAAAGGCGTGTTGATCGAGGGCGAGGTGAAGAAGAAGCTCGTGATCGACACCTTGCTGCCCGACAAGGTCGAGCGCTTTCCCTGGGCCGGCCATCTGGGCCTGACGATGCTGCCGCAGGTGGTGCGCGAGATCGAAGGCAGCGGCACCACGCTCGTGTTCACCAACACGCGATCGCAGGCCGAGCTTTGGTACCGCTCACTGCTGGAGGCGCGGCCCGATTGGGCCGGGGTGATTGCGCTGCACCACGGCTCGCTCGATCGCGCGGTGCGGGAATGGGTCGAGGCGGGTTTGAAGAGCGGCGCGCTGCGCGCGGTGGTCTGCACGTCGAGCCTCGATCTAGGCGTGGACTTCCTGCCGGTGGAGCGGGTGTTGCAGATCGGCTCGGCGCGCGGCGTGGCAAGGTTGCTGCAGCGGGCCGGGCGCTCAGGGCACGCGCCGGGCCGGCCGTCGCGCATCACCTTGGTGCCGACGCACAGCATCGAAATCGTTGAAGGGCCGGCCGCGCGCGCGGCGGTGGCGGCCGGGCGGATCGAGGCGCGCGAGCCGCCGCGGGCGCCGCTCGACGTGCTGGTTCAGCATCTGGTGACGATCGCGCTGGGCGGCGGCTTTCGGCCCGATGAGTTGCTGGCCGAAGTGCGCGCGAGCGCCGCCTATGCCGATCTTTCCGGTGAGTCGTGGCAGTGGTGCCTCGACTTCGTGAGCCAGGGCGGGCCGTCGCTTGCCGCGTACCCCGACTACAAGCGCGCGCTGCCGGATGAAGACGGCGTCTGGCGAGTGCCCGATGCGCGGCTCGCGCGGCGCCATCGCATCAACATCGGCACCATCGTGAGCGACGCGGTGATGACGGTGCAGTACGTCGGCGGCAGCCGCATCGGCACGATGGAGGAGGGTTTTATCGCGCGCCTGAAACCGGGCGACTGCTTCATGTTCGGCGGCCGCATGCTCGAACTCGTGCGCATCCACGAGATGACCGCATGGGTGCGACGCGCGGCTGCCGGCCGGCCCGCGATGCCGCGCTGGAACGGCGCCAAGATGCCGCTTTCCACCACGTTGGCCGAAGCCGTGGTGCGGCAGCTTGCGTTGGCCGATGCGGGCAAGTTCGATTCGCCGGAGCTGGCCTGCGTGCGCCCGTTGCTCGAGATTCAAAAGCGCTGGTCGGCGCTGCCGACGCCGGACACCTTGCTGGCAGAGGTGGTCGAAACGCGCGAGGGTCAGCACCTTTTTCTCTATCCGTTCGCCGGCCGGCAAGTGCATCTGGGCATCGCCAACCTGATCGCATGGCGGGTCGCGCAGCACGAGCCGCGCACGTTCTCGATCGCGATGAACGACCTCGGGTTCGAGCTGCTCAGCGCCACGCCGGTCGACTGGCCCACGTTGCTGCCGCAGGTGCTGCGCGCGGGGCATGACCGGCAGGCGAGACAAGACATGGAAGACGACGACGATCACGCCGCGCTTTTGCACGAGGTGCTCGAATCTCTCAACGCGAGCGAACTCGCGCAGCGCCGTTTTCGCGAAATCGCGCGAGTGGCCGGCTTGATTTTTCAGGGCTATCCGGGTGAGAAGCGCAGCAACCGGCAGTTGCAGGCCTCGTCCTCGCTGTTCTGGAATGTGTTTCGCAAGTACGACCCGGCCAACAAGCTGCTGGCGCAGGCCGAGCACGAACTGCTCGCGCAGGAACTGGAGATCGGGCGCCTGGGCGCGAGTCTGGCGCGCATGAACACTCAGCGCCTCGTGCTCATCGAGCCGCGTCGACCCACGCCGTTCTCGTTCCCGCTGATGGTCGAGGGGTTTCGCGAGAAGCTGACCAACGAAAAGGTCGCCGACCGGATCGCGCGCATCGTCGCGCAGCTCGAAAAGGCTGCCGGCGGCGGCGTGGAACCCGCCGAGGGCAAGGCAGGCCCGCAGGATTTGCAGGATAGGAACAATGCGGGCGATGCCCGGGCCGTCGAACGCACTCTCGCGTTCGGGCGGGAATCAGGCGAGAGCAGCCAGCCAAGGCCGCCGTCGCAACGGCGGAGGCCGCCGCGCAAACCGTCGCGCCCGTTGCCGTTGCTGTAGAACCCAACCCGCCAACCCGCCAACCCGCCAACCCGCCAACCCGCCAACCCGCCAACCCGCCGCCGGTGCCATTCCCGATCCCGCGCCGCCCGTGCCGGCGAATCTGCAACACTTGCAGTTCCATGCCAAGCACCACCTGCGAGATCCGCTGGGCCGACGAGACCCTGCACCTGCTGCCCGACCATGCGCTCTGGTGGCCCGCCAACGGCGTGCTCTTCATTGCCGACTTGCACCTGGGCAAGGGCGCGACCTTTCGCGCGCTCGGCCAGCCGGTTCCTGGCGGCACCACGCGCGAAAACCTGCTGCGCCTGTCCGCTTTGATCGCTCGGCATCGACCGGCGCATCTGGTGTTCCTTGGCGATTTTCTGCATGGACCGCAGGCGCAGAAGCCGGGAACAATGCTCGCGGTGCAGGCGTGGCGCGACAACCATCGGGCGCTGCCGATGACCTTGGTGCGCG
>JBDTRV010000467.1:0-3014 GCA_039931475.1 Burkholderiales bacterium
CGCCGCCGCAGGGGTACCTGCGTTGGGACGGAATCGATCCAGCGCCGCTCATCGAACTGCGCGAACGAGTCGGCGAATTCGAGAAGCCGAAATTCTTCAACTACAAACAGAAAATCTGCGCCCACAGCCGCAACGACCAGGTCGGTTGCAACGCCTGCATCGACATCTGCTCGGCCGAGGCGATATCGAGCGACAAGTCACGCCAGCGGATCGTCGTGGAGCCGCACCTGTGCGTCGGCTGCGGCGCCTGCACCACCGTTTGCCCGACCGGGGCAATCACCTTCGCCTGGCCCCGCCCGGGCGACCAGGGTGCCAAGCTCAAGAAGCTGCTGTCCACTTATGCCGCGGCCGGCGGGCGCGATCCGGTGTTGCTGCTGCACAGCGAGCAGGCCGGCCGGCGGTTGATCGAGCAAGTGGGGCGCGAGGCACAGCTGGCGAGCGCGAGGAAAGGGATCAAGGAGGCGATCAAGGGCTTGCCTGCCAATGTGATTCCGGTGCCGGTGTGGCACACCTTGTCGGTCGGCATCGACTTGTGGCTCAGCGCTTTCGCGTTCGGCGCGGCCAAGGTCGCGGTGGTGGTGACCGACGAGGAAGCGCCCCAATACCGGGCGGGCCTTGACGAACAGATCGCGGTGGCGCAGGCGTTGCTTTCCGGGCTTGGGTATGGCGAGGGCCATTTCGAGCGGCTTACCGCCGGCACTGCGGCCGAGTTCGACGCCGCGCTGCAGACGCTCGCCCGGCCGGCCGCGCGCGCGCCAATGCCGCCGGCCCGCTTCGCGGTGGGCGCGGAAAAGCGCGCGACGCTCGAACTGGTGCTCGACCACTTGATCGAACACGCGCCCGCGCACCAAGACGTGATCGAATTGCCCGCTCGCGGCTCGCCGTTTGGCGCGATCGCCGTCGACAACAACGCCTGCACCATGTGCCTGGCCTGCGTGAGCGCGTGCCCAGCCGCCGCGCTCGCGGACAACCAGGAGATGCCGCAACTCAACTTCATCGAGAAGAACTGCGTTCAGTGCGGACTTTGCGCCAGCACTTGTCCGGAAGACGCGATCACATTGGTGCCTCGACTGTTGGCGACGAAAGAGCGCAAGCAGGCCAGAGTGCTCAACCAGATGGCGCCGTATAGTTGCATTCGCTGCGGTGAACCGTTCGGCACTCAAAAAGCGATCGAGGCGATGCTCGGCAAGCTTGCTGGCCACTCGATGTTTCAGGGCGCTGCCATCGAGCGCCTGAAGATGTGCTCCGACTGCCGCGTGATCGACCTGCATACGGCGCGGAACGAAGTGCGGATCACGGACTTATGAGCCAGTTGACCGAGCCGGCCGGCGGCGCCGGTGAAGATCGGATCGAGGAAGTTGCGCGTGCCGATGTGTACGGCGTTCTCGCGGCGCTGTTTTACGCACCGCCTCAAGTCCCGATGCTGGCAGCGCTGCGCGCCGCGCCGCCAGCGCAAGAGGAATCCGATGGCGGCGCGCTCGAAGCCGCGTGGCAAGCACTTGCCGAAGCGGCTCGCGCGATGGAGCCAGCGGACATCGCAAGCGAGTACGAGGCGCTGTTCGGAGGCGTCGGCAAACCGGACGTGTACCTGTTCGGATCGCACTACCTCTCAGGTTTTCTGAACGACAAGCCGCTTGCTCACCTGCGCGCGGACCTCCAGGCGCTTGGAGTCTCCAAGTTGGAATCGGTATACGAAACCGAGGATCACTTCTCCTGCCTGTGCGATGTGATGCGGCACCTGATCGTGCAAGCTGCGCCGAACGCCGGGCTTTCGAGCCAGCACACCCTCTTCGAGCGCCACATCGGGTCCTGGGCCGACGCGATGTGCGACGCGGTGCAGGCGCATCCCAAAGCCCGCTTCTATGCGTGCACCGCGGGATTCGTGCGCGCATTCATCGCGGTCGAGCAACAAGCGTTCGAAATGCTGGAGGCCGAGGGCGGCGATGCTTCATGAGCCGAAAGCGGTTTCCTCTGGAAAGAGCCTGGCTCGGGTTATCCAGTAAGCATCCGTGCTACCTTTTCGTGCATGATCCAAGATGGGTCGCCGCACCGGGTCAGTCGCTTCAAGCTGAGCAGCCTTGCCCGGCAACCGAATTGCAGGAGTCGAAAAATGCAAACGTCTAAAACCCCTTCGTCGCGCCGAGGCTTCGTCACCGGGACCATGACCGTCGGCGCCGCGGCAGCCGCCGCAGTCGCATTGCCGCGAGTTCCGCCGGAGCCGCAGGCCGCGTCGCCGGCCCGTCCAAAGCCTGAACGTGGCGGCGGCTACAGCTTGAGCGAGCACGTCAAGCGCTACTACAAAACCACCCTTATCTGATTCACGGAGCGCGCTATGCTGTTGACCAGAAAAGCCGGCACCACCCCGCAGGATTCGGCCGCCGCGCCGATGATTCGTAGCCTAGAGCGGCGGATCGCGCACGCACTGCCAACCATGGATCGCCGAAAGTTTCTGCGCCGTTCCGGCCTCGGTGTCGGCGTCGGTGTTGCCGCATCGAGCCTCACTCTGGTGCAGAAGGCCGAGGCCGCGGACAAGGCGCCTGCCGTGTCCGATGCAAAGATCGAAGTGCGGCGCACCATCTGCTCCCACTGCTCGGTCGGTTGCGCGGTCGACGCGGTGGTGCAAAACGGCGTCTGGGTGCGCCAGGAACCGGTGTTCGACTCGCCGATCAACCTGGGCGCCCACTGCGCCAAGGGCGCGGCGTTGCGCGAGCACGGCCACGGCGAGCACCGGCTGCGCTACCCGATGAAGCTGGTCAACGGCAAGTACCAGCGCATCACCTGGGACGTGGCGCTCAATGAAATCACCGCGAAGATGGAGGAGCTGCGCAAGGCCAGCGGCCCAGACAGCGTCTACGTCATCGGCTCGTCCAAGCACAACAACGAGCAGTCCTACCTGTTGCGCAAGTGGATGAGCCTGTGGGGCAGCAACAATTGCGACCACCAGGCGCGCATCTGCCACTCGACTACCGTCGCCGGTGTTGCCAACACCTGGGGTTACGGCGCCATGACCAACT
>JBDTRV010000468.1:0-3011 GCA_039931475.1 Burkholderiales bacterium
CGCGGCACGCTCGGCTGGACCATGGCCGCCGGCACCGGGCGCGTGATGGCCGATCTGATCAGCGAGCGCGAGCCGGCCACCAGCCTCGATGGGCTGACGGTGGCGCGCTACGGCTGAGGGCGCGGCAAACCGCCACGCCTTGGTCCGACAAGGCACATCGGGGACGCGGTTTTAGCCGAAAGGCCAATACCATGATCCTCATTCGCGCAAGTCGCGCGCCGACCAGGAGCCTACTCATGTCCCTATCGACCCAATTGACCAACCGCCAGATTCGCCTCGCGGCCCGCCCGGTCGGCCTGCCCGCAGCCAGCGACTGGCAGCACGCGAGCGAGCCGGTGCCCGAACTGCACGACGGCGGCGTGCTGGTCAAGACGCTGGCGCTGTCGATCGACCCCGCGATGCGCGGCTGGATGAACGAGGGCAAGAGCTACATCGCGCCGGTCGGCATCGGCGAAGTGATGCGCGCCGGCGGCATCGGTAAGGTGGTCGCATCGCGCAGTCCGGCGTTCGTCGAAGGCGAAGTCGTGACGGGCGGGCTGGGCGTGCAGGAATACCTGCTGGCGCCCGAAGACCAGATCGGCCGCGCCGGCCTGCAGAAAATCGACCTGAGCCTGGGCAGCGTCACGCAATGGCTCAACGTGCTTGGCATGCCTGGCATGACCGGCTACTTTGGTGTGATGGACGTGGGCAAACCGCAGGCTGGCGAAACGCTGGTGATCTCCGGCGCGGCCGGCGCCGTCGGCCAAACGGTGGGGCAACTCGCGAAGATCAAGGGTTGCCGCGTGGTCGGCATCGCCGGTGGCAAGACCAAGTGCGATTGGGTGGTGCAGGAGTTGGGCTTCGACGCTTGCATCGACTACAAGTCCGGCGACGTTAAGGCGGGCCTGAAGGAACACTGCCCCAAGGGCGTCGACATCTACTTCGACAACGTCGGCGGCGAGATTCTGGACGCGGTGCTCACGAGAATCACGCGCGGCGCCCGCATCATCATCTGCGGCGCGATCAGCCAGTACAACAACACCGAGCCAGTGCAAGGGCCGAAAAACTATTTGAGCCTGCTCGTCAATCGCGCGCTGATGAAGGGGATCGTGGTGTTCGACTATGCGGAGCGCTATCCGCAAGCCATTGCCGAGATGGCCGGGTACTTGAAAGACGGCCGCATGAAAAGCCGCGAGGACGTCGTCAAAGGCATCGAGAATTTTCCGCAGGCGCTGCTCAAGCTGTTTTCGGGGGAGAACTTTGGGAAGCTGGTGCTGCAGGTGGCGGAGGAATAGGCGCTGCGGCTTTGGCGCAGGACATCGGGCAACTGGCTACCAGATGGCCGAAGGAAGGGATTTTTCGATCTTTTTTTGCCATCACCGCACGGGATGTGGGCATAGTTTGCTATCGTTCGTATAGCAAGAACATCGGAACGCCCCTCGCGTCCGAGGCGCTCCAGCGGTGTGCCGCGTGCGGTTCATGTTGACCAGCAGCGTCACGCCAAACTTCAACCCGGTTCAAGCGTGAACACCTCGCGCACCTTCAGCCGCAGCGCGTCGGCCACCTCCTGCAGGCGCTCGACGGCCACGGCCCAATATTTAGTGGCTTCGTAGCGCTGCACCTGTTGCAAAGCGACGGACAGCCGTTCGGCCAGCTCGGTTTCCCTGCCGCCCGCACGATTCTGCGCCGCGCGCTCGCCGATCTTCGCGCCATCGGTTCGGCTGTACTGGATGCTGCTCAAGAATGCACCGCAATCCGAATCCCCCGAATCTGCCCGGCCTCCGCCTTCCGCTCCGGCTGCGGATACGCCTTTGGATCGAACCGGTGCAGCAGCTCCGCTTCGCGCGCTCCCGCGAGTGCGACGTTGGCAATCTTGACGTGGCCGTAGCCGCGCATCGACATTGGGATGGCGGCGATGTCGGTGGCGAGTCTGAGATTCTTCGGATCGAGCTTCGCAGTCAGTTCGCGCACGCGGGCTTCTAAGCGCTCGATCAGATCGCGCTCCATGCGGCGCTCTTCGGTGCGGCCCAAGATGTCGAGCTTGCTGCCGCGCAGGTGCTTGAACTTGGTCATCACACCGAGCAGCGGCAGCAGCCAGCGGCCGGACAGTTTGACCTTGCGCGGCGGTTCGCCGGACTTGGAGCCGAACAGGGTCGGCGGGGACATGTAGAAGTCGAGCTTGAGATTTCCTTCGAACTGCGTGGCGATCTCATCCTTGAACTTGCCGTCGGTGTACAGGCGCGCAACTTCGTACTCGTCCTTGTAGGCCATCAGTTTGAGCAGACTGCGCGCAACGGTCGTCGTGAACGGCAGTGAGATATCCCCACCCAGCGATTGCTCGCGCTCGCGCACCATGTTGACAGTGGAAACAAAGCGCTGCGCCCAGGCCTCGTCCTGCCACGCCGTCAAGTGCGCGGTCGCGCGGGCGATCAACGCAGCCAGCGACTCATCGGCTGGCTCATCTGCCGGCACGCCCGACGTATGGCGCAACTGCTCGCATGCCGCCGGATCGGCCGCCGCCAAGCGCCCGAGCGAAAACGCGAGCAGGTTCGACTCGACCGCGACGTTGTTCAGCTTGATGGCATGCGTCAGCGCTTCGAGGCTCACCGGCACCAATCCGCGCTGCCACGCAAACCCCATCGCGAGGATGTTCGAGACGATCGAGTCGCCGAGGAACTCTTCGGCCATCGATTGCGCGTCGAAAGTCTCGACCCATTCATCGCCCGCGACGAAGCGCAGTTTGTCGAGCAGCAGCGGGATCTTGAGGCTCGCATCCGGGTTCTTGAGCGACTCAGCCACCGGCACCTGGTGCGTGTTCGCGAGCACCCGCGTGCGGCCGTGGCGCACGGTCTGCAGCGCCTCGGGCGAAGCGCCGACGACGATGTCGCAGGCGAGGATCGCATCGGCTTGCTGCGTGTCGATGCGCACCTGGTTCAGCCGGTCGGGCACGTCGGCCAGGCGCACGAACGACAGCACCGAGCCGCCTTTTTGCGCGAAGCCCATGAAGTCGAGCACGCTCGCGGACTTGCCTT
>JBDTRV010000469.1:0-2996 GCA_039931475.1 Burkholderiales bacterium
TGTCGGCGTGGTTGCGGTTGCGGTTGCGTGGCGCGGCTTGCGTTGCGTTGCGTTGCGTTGCGGCGGCGTCTGACGCTGAAGATCGCGCCCGATTGCGGCCTGTCGCTATGGTGCTTGTAGCTACTAAACGATAGTGGACGGGCGTAAAGTGCCATTTTGATGCCGAAATTCGGATGATCGAGCGCCTTGCCTGCATTCGTGCCGACCTGATGAAACGCCCTGCGTAAAATCCTTCTCGGCCTGATCGCCTTCCCACCGTCCTTCTCGCCTTCGATGCTCACCTTCCAGCAAATCATCCTCAAGCTCCAGTCGTATTGGGACGCCCAAGGCTGCGCGCTTTTGCAGCCGTACGACATGGAGGTGGGCGCGGGCACATCGCACACGGCAACCTTCCTGCGCGCACTCGGCCCGGAGCCATGGAAGGCGGCCTACGTGCAGCCGAGCCGCCGGCCGAAAGACGGGCGCTACGGCGAGAACCCGAACCGGCTGCAGCACTACTACCAATATCAGGTGGTGCTCAAGCCCGCGCCGGCGAACATCCTCGATCTGTACCTGGGCAGCCTCGCGGCGCTCGGCTTCGACCTCAAGAAGAACGACGTGCGCTTCGTCGAGGACGACTGGGAGAACCCCACCGTGGGCGCCTGGGGTTTGGGCTGGGAGGTCTGGTTGAACGGCATGGAGGTCACCCAGTTCACCTACTTCCAGCAAGTCGGCGGCATCGATTGCAAGCCGATCACCGGCGAAATCACTTACGGCCTGGAGCGGCTGGCGATGTATTTGCAAGGCGTGGACAACGTCTACAACCTGGTCTGGACCGAAGGCGCGGACGGCTCGAAATTGAGCTACGGCGACGTGTTCCTCCAGAATGAGAAAGAGCAGTCGGCCTACAACTTCGAGCATTCGGATGCCGACTTTTTGTTCACAGCGTTCAACGCACATGAAAAGCAGGCCAAGCACCTGATGGAGCAACAGTTGGCGCTGCCGGCCTACGAGCAGATATTGAAAGCCGCCCACAGCTTCAACCTGCTCGACGCGCGCGGCGCGATCAGCGTGACCGAGCGCGCCGCCTTCATCGGCCGCATCCGCAATCTCGCGCGCGCGGTGGCGCAAAGCTATTACGACAGCCGCGAGCGGCTCGGCTTTCCGATGGCACCGCGCGAGTGGGTGGCGCGGATGCAGAAGAAAGCGGCTTGAGGCGATTCCGTGGGCTGTTGCCCTCGCTTTGCATTGGCGCGGCAGGTACAATGTAGACACTCGTATCTACATGCGGAGTAAAGATGGAACTGCAAGTTGGCAAATGGGGCAATAGCTTGGCGATTCGGCTGCCGGCGCGGTTTGCGCGGGAGCTTCAAGTGGAAGAAGGTTCGGCGGTCGAGGCCGAGGTGGTGAGCCCGGGTCAAATGAAGCTCGCGGGCGCCCCGCCGTTCGACAAGAAGGCCTATCTCAAGCGCCTGCGTGCACTGCACGCGCGGATGCCGATGACCGAGCCGGTCGTCGAGCAGATGCGGCGCGATGCGCGCTACTGACTTGCCTTCTCATCGACCTGACGCATGGTGTATGCCGACAGCAGTTGCCTTGTCGCCATGGTGGCGGTCGAGCCACGCACGTCGGACGTCGTCCAGTGGCTCGCGAGCCAGTCGGAAGAGGCGGTTTTGAGTGCCGACTGGTGCGTGACTGAAGTTGCAAGCGCGTTGTCGATCAAGGTTCGCACCGGCCAGTTGTCGTCCACCTTGGCCGATGCGGCATGGAACGAGTTCGAAAGCGCATGTGATGGATTGCTGAGGCTGGTGAGTGTGGAAAGTCGGGATTTCGTGTTGGCGGCGCGGTTTTGCCGGGTGTTCGATGCCGGCTTGCGGGCCGGCGACGCGCTGCACCTGGCCGTGGCGCTGCGGCTGAAATGTCGCACCATGTGGTCGCTCGATCGCAACCTGAACCTGAACGCGCGTGCCCACGGCATGCTGACCTTGCATTGATGCGCCTGCCGCATCGCTCGATATAACTGCCGATTCATGTCTCACCCCAACCTGCTCGTCGAACTGTTCGTCGAAGAACTCCCGCCCAAGGCGCTGCGCAAGCTCGGCGAAGCGTTTGCCGGCGGCGTGTTCGAGCAACTGCGCGCGCAGGGCCTTGCCGGCGCCGACTCGCGCCTGACCTCGTTCGCATCGCCGCGGCGGCTCGCGGCGCACGTCACCGGCGTGGCGCAAGCGGGCGCCGACAAGCAGGTGTCGCAGAAGCTGATGCCGGTCTCGGTCGGGCTGGACGCGGCCGGCCAGGCGACGTCGGCGCTGCTCAAGAAACTGCAAGCGCTCGGCGCCGACGCATCGGCGGTGGCCTCGCTCGAACGTAAGGTCGATGGCAAGGCCGAAGCGCTGTTTCACAACAGCACCGTCAAAGGCGCGACCCTGGCAGAAGGGCTGCAAAAGGCGCTAGACGAAACGCTTGGCAATTTGCCGATCCCCAAGGTCATGAGCTATCAGCTCGAAGCCGGCTGCGAGCTGCCGGGCTGGACCAGCGTGAGCTTCGTGCGGCCCGCGCACGGGCTGGTCGCGCTGCATGGCGCTGACGTGGTGCCGGTGTCGGTGCTCGGTTTGCAGGCGGGCCGCGAGACCCATGGTCACCGCTTCGAGGCAAAGGTCGATCCGATCGTGCTGCCCGAGGCCGACGTCTACGCGCGGCAACTGGCCGATGAAGGCGCGGTGATCGCATCGTTCGACGAGCGCCGCGCCGAGATCGCGCGCCAGCTCGAAGCGGCGGCCGCGAGGGTGGGCAACGAAGCGCACCCGATCGAAGACGCCGCGTTGCTCGATGAAGTTACCGCGCTGGTCGAGCGGCCGAACGTGCTGCTTTGCCAGTTCGAGCCCGAGTTTCTAGCGGTGCCGGCTGAATGCCTGATCCTCACGATGAAGGCGAACCAGAAATACTTTCCGCTGCTCGACGCGCAGGGCAAGTTGACCAACCGGTTTCTGGTCGTGAGCAACATCTCGCCCGATGACCCG
>JBDTRV010000470.1:0-2983 GCA_039931475.1 Burkholderiales bacterium
TGTCGGTTTCCCTTCACTCTGTCACTTTAGCTCTGTCACGCTGTCACCAAGCGTTAGCCCTGAGTCTTTACCTCATAAGCGTTTGGAGAGCGCTCGCTGACTTTGTTTTCGACTGCTCGTACTCGACCCCTCGCCTTCATTCTGATCCTTTCACGTGTCACTATCTTGCTTTTGATCCCTTCACTGTGTCATCATGTGCTCACGCATGCGCACGAGTTCAGACATGGGGCGGTTCCAGGTTCTTGCAGGTGTCGTAGCCGTCGCCGCCGACCGGTTGGTGGCGATCGTCAGCGTTGATTTCGAGGGCACCATCATGGTCCGCGACCTCGCCAGCGGTACCCTACGCGCAGCTAAAGCGGCGGAACTCAGCGCGCTGCCGGCGCCGCCAGCCTCGGTGCCGCAGGACTTCGGCTCGATGGTCGGCGCCACAGACGCCCAGTGGGAACAAGCCAGAACCAGAGAAGTGGTGATCCGCGGGCTGATCGGCGCGCCAGATCTCGTCTCGCAAGTTGCTCGAGCAGCCTCACGGTTTGGCGTTACGCGCCGCACCATATTCCGGTGGCTTGCAGCCTACCGTGAAGCGCCTCAGACGTCATCTCTGCTGCAGCGGCCCGGCGGCACACCACCGGGCGCCAAGCGTATCGACGCGCGCCTTGAACGAGTCATAAGTGAGGTCACTCGCGACGTCTACCTCACCAAGGTCCGCGCCAAGAAGGAGGAAGTCGTACGGCAGGTCGGCCTTCGATGCTCGGCCGAGGGTCTGGACGCGCCTTCGCGCAAAGCCATCCTCACTCGACTTCGATCCCTCGACGCCCGCGCCGTTGCCAAGGCACGGCTTCAGCCGGCCGAGGCGGCCGCCCTCTTTGACCCGGTGCCCGGCGCCTACCGTATTGATTGCGCGCTCGATGTCGTGCAAATCGACCATACCCGTGTGGACGTGATCGTCGTCGACGAGGCCCATCGCCTGCCGATTGGCAGGCCGTGGCTGACACTGGCGATCGATGTTGCGACCCGAGTCGTCGCTGGCTTCTACGTCTCGCTTGAGGCGCCCTCTTCAACTTCGGTTGCGCTTTGTATTGCACAGGCGGTGCTACCCAAGGAGCCTTGGCTGCACTCGCGCGATCTGACCTGCCCCTGGCCCGTCTGGGGTCTGCCCAAGGCGGTCCACGCGGACAACGGTCCCGACTTCACCGCTGCAGCCCTGCGGCGAGGGTGCGACGAGCACGGCATCAAGCTTATCCTTCGGCCTATCGCCACCCCGCACTACGGCGGCCACATCGAGCGGTTAATTGGCACGGTCATGGGCCGTGTGCATCTCCTGCCGGGGACGACCGGTTCGAACCCGCAGGACAAGGGTGCCTACCCGGCCGAAGCCGAATCGGTCTTGACCGTGGCCGAGTTGGAGCGCTGGCTTGCCCTTGAGATCTGCGAGCAATACCACCGGCGCGTTCACCGAGGGTTGCGACGCAGCCCGCTCGCTTCGTGGCAGGAGGCGCTACGCAATGCAGCCGGGGGCTTGGGGGCCCTGCCCGATCAGCCGGAGCAGTTCGCACTCAGCTTCCTGCCATTTGAGAGACGCAACCTGCGTCGCGACGGACTGCACCTGTTCCATATTCGCTATTGGGATGCCGTGCTCCCGTCGATCGCTGCGCTCGGCGAACCGATGCTCGTGCGCTACGACCCCCGCAATCTGTCCAAGGTGTACGTCGCGGGCCCGGACAGTCGATTCCACCCAATTCCGTACGCCGATCTGAAGTTGCCTCCGATCACGCTTTGGGAACAGCGCGCCGCCATTGCCAAGTTGCGCAAGGACGGCCAGGACGCGCCAGGTCAGGCGAAGATGTTCGAGGCAGTGCGGATACAGCGCGAACTTGTCGACTCGGCCAGTGCGAAGACCAAGGCGGCCCGGCGCCAGGTTCAGCGCCGCAAAGACGCTGCCGTTGCGACGACGGCCGTGCCACCAACTCGACGAGAATCGGTGGACTATTCAAAGCCTGCGAAGGTGTCCGACTCGGAAATCTGGGACAACTGAGCCCGTGCAGCAAACCCTCGCGCATCTTCACACTGGCGTTTGGTCGTTCCTTGACGAGTCGAAGGAAGACCGGATCACACGCTTGTACATGCCCAAGTGGGTCTCCTATCCCTACTCCAGCGAAGCCCTCGCACGGATGGAGCATCTGCTGCGCTACCCGCCCTGCAGCCGCATGCCGAGCATGCTTCTGTACGGTGACAGCGACATCGGCAAGACAATGATCGTGGAGAAATTCGTCCGCGACCATCCGAACATCTGCAACGAATTCGGCGAGGTGGTGACCAGGAAGATCCTCCGGGTGCAAATGCCACCCAAGCCCGCCGACGGCAGACTTTATGCCCAAATTATCGAAGGCCTCGAGAGCCACGCGCCCATCAACCGCCGAGGCATCGATGTTGAAATGCTCGGCCTGCGCCTGCTTCATCGACATCCACCGAAGCTGATGATCATCGACGAGATTCACCACCTACTTGCGGGTTCCGTGCGAGAGCAGCGCCAGTTGCTGAATCATCTGAAGTTTCTGAGCAACGAATTGCGTATTCCGATCATCACGGTCGGGACAACCGAGGCCCTGTACGCGATGCAGACAGACCCTCAGATCGCGTCGCGCTTTGAGCCGTTTGCGCTGCCCAGATGGCATGAAAGTCCCGGCCTTCGAGAGTTCGTCGTCAGCTTCGGCCGACTCTTGCCGCTGCTCCGCCCCTCCCCGTTCGGTGACAAGGACATGATCCGCAAGGTGATGGGCTGCACTGGCGGACTGACCGGCAGAATCACCGCCGTGCTGGCACAAGCCGCTGAACTGGCGATCCGCCAGGGAACTGAGTCGATCAGTTTGGACCTGTTGGATCAGGCAATCGCTGGCGGGATCTTCAAACTGCCGACCGAGGAATCCGACGAAGCGGCGGCGTAGACCCTAACTGCCTGGCCCAGCTGATGACACGGTGAAGAGGT
>JBDTRV010000471.1:0-2973 GCA_039931475.1 Burkholderiales bacterium
GCATGATCGCGACGCCGGTTTCCGTGTCGCCGACTTCGATAGCGCGGTGGATTGGCGCGGCGCCGCGCCAGCGCGGCAGCAACGAGGCATGGATGTTCAGGCAGCCGTGCGTCGGCGCGTCGAGCACCCACTGAGGCAGGATCAACCCATAAGCGGCAACCACCATCGCATCGGCCCGCGCGGCACCGATCAGATCGCGCGCGGCAGCTGCGTCGCCCGCGAATTTGCCGTCAAGGCGCAGTCCGCGCGGTTGCGCCACCGACAGATCGTGCTCGATCGCGGACTGCTTTACGGCCGACGGCTGCTGCTTCATGCCGCGGCCGGCGGGGCGGTCCGGCTGGGTCAGCACCAGCGCAATTTCGTGGCCGGCCTGGTGCAGGCAAGCAAGCGCCACCCGCGCGAATTCGGGCGTGCCAGCGAAGATCAGTCGCATCCGGGCAAGCGGTTTCTGCTTGAAAGGGGCGAGTGGTTCACGGCAACGCAGCGCCGTCGAAATAGCCGGGCGCGTTTTCGTACTCGGTGCCCAGGTGCGCCTTGCGGGCGATGCCCTGGCGGTCGAAGTAAACCCAGTAGAACATGTCGTTAAGGCCTTGGCGCCAGCGATACTGCCAGATGTCGCCGTCCCAGTTGGCGACATGCTCGATCCGCGCCGGCCGGCCGTATTCGCGGTCGACGTCTCGGGTGGTCCAACGATCGATGTCGATCCGCGAGAACTCCGCTTCGGTCAGCACCTGTTTTGCTTGCGTGACCCGGCCGGCGCGGTCGAAGTCGACCATCGTCGCGTACTGACCATAGGGTTGCAGCGAATACTGAAAGCGCTCGCCGCCGTCGATCGCCACGATCTGCCCCGGCCGCCCCATGCCGCGCAGGATTTGCTCCTGCGTCATCCCTGGTTGCGGGTCAAAAAATGGATTGAAAGCGCATCCGCCGCTCGCCAGCGCTAACAATATTGCTATGGATTTGGCAGTAAATCCGCCGGCGTCACGCTTTTCAGGCACGGCGCGCGAAACTGGCGCCGTCGAGCCCAGCAAGGGCTTGTGGGTGGGTTTCATCTATTCCTTCTCCGCATCGCGTTTGGCCTTGACCATCTTGGTCTTGATCCGGTTCCGTTTGAGCGGCGACAGGTATTCGACGAAAACCTTGCCCAGCAGATGATCCATCTCGTGCTGGATGCAGACCGCCAGCAGTCCATCGGCCTCGATCGTGCGGACCACGCCTTGCGAATCCAGTGCGTTGACCTCGACCGCGACCGGTCGTTCGACGCCGTCGTAGACGCCGGGCACCGAAAGGCAGCCCTCCTCGTTGAGCTTGCGTTCCTCGCTGGTCCAGACGATCTCTGGGTTGATCAGCACCAGCGGTTGGTCCCGATCGTCGGAGACATCGAGCACGATCAGCCGCTCGTGCACGTCGACCTGCGTGGCGGCCAGGCCGATGCCCTTGGCGCCATACATCGTCTCCAGCATGCTGGCAATGAGCGAGCGGGCGCGATCGTCCACCGCGCCAAATGGCTTGGCGACAGTGCGCAGTTTTGGATCGGGCCAGCAAAGAATCGGGAGAAGCGCCATGGGACAAGCTAGAAGGACAACCCGATATTTTCGCCATTTTTCACGTTCCGCCGTGGCGCCGTCGCCAACAGGCGTTGTTGCCATGGGGTGTTGGCGGCAGAATCGCGGGCTGTTTGAACAGGATTTTTACCGGGTTGAGGCCGAGAGTGCCGCCAACTCCGGTCGCTGCCGGGAAGCCGGGAAGGGCAATCAATGCGACAGTCAATCAAGAACGAGCCACGAACCGGCGATGCAACACTTTTAGCGCCTCGCGCGCCGTTGAAGCTGGCCCTGATCTCGCTGGCGCTACTGGCCGCCGGCGCGGAGGCGGCGCAGAACTATCCGGTCACGCAAGCGCAGCGCGGCGCGGCCGAAAAGGTCGCGCAGGCTGGTGTAGCACTGTCCGACCTCAAGTCCGACGCGCCGGAGAGCTACGTCGTCAAGCGCGGCGACACGCTTTGGGGCATCTCCTCTATTTTCCTCACCAGCCCGTGGCGCTGGCCGGAGCTTTGGGGCATGAACATGGACCAGGTGCGCAATCCGCACCTGATCTACCCCGGCCAGCAACTGACGCTTGACAAAGCGAACGGCCGCGCGCGGCTGCGCTTTGGCGGCCCCTTGCGCGGCGGGCTGATCGACAATTCGATGCCGGTGGTGCGAATTTCGCCCGAGACCCGCTATGAGGCATTGGGCGACAACGCCCTGCCGACCTTGAACCCGGCGCTGATCGAGCCGTTCCTCGCTGAACCGCTGATCGTGGAAGAAGCCACCTTCAGCCGCGCTCCGCGAATCGTTGCCGCGCAACAGGAGCGGGTGCTGATCACTCGCGGCGACCGCGCCTATGCGCGCAGCGAAAACTCTCCCCCGCTCGCGGTCGGCCCGGGCTTGCCGAAAGACTGGCGCGTGTTCCGCCGCGCGACGCCCCTGAAGGATCCGGGCACCGGCGAAATACTTGGCTGGGAAGCCCACTACGTCGGCAAGGCCACCTTGGTGCGCGGCGAGAACGCTGCCGACTCGGTCGTCGGCGCCGACGCCAATAGCGCCGAAATTGTGCCGGCGACGATCGACATCATCGCGGCCAAGGAAGAGATGCGGGTTGGCGACCGGCTGTTGCCCGAGCCGCCGCGTCAGCTCGTAAGCTATTCGCCGCGCGCGCCGCTGGTGCCGATCGAAGGCGGCAGGATCGTGTCGGTCTACGGTAGCGCGGTGGTCAACGCGGCGCAGAACCAGGTGGTCGCGATCAACCGCGGCACGCGCGACGGCATCGAAAGCGGCCATGTGCTGGCGATCCTCTCCAACGGCGGCCAGTTGGTCGATAAGACCGATTCTTCCAAGCCGACAATCCGCCTGCCGGACGAGCGCAACGGCCTGCTTCTGGTGTTCCGCCCGTTCGAGCGCGTGTCCTATGCGCTGATCGTGCAGACGCTTT
>JBDTRV010000472.1:0-2972 GCA_039931475.1 Burkholderiales bacterium
GCCATGGGCCATCACGTCCGCGAACGGCGCGACACCGCTGCGATCGTCCGCGGCGCCGGCCTCGTAGGCAATATTGCGGCGCAGCTTGTGCGCGGGGTCGGCGTCGGCGCCATTGGCGAGCGTCGCATGCCAGGCCTTGGGGGAGCTATGGGCATTTTTGGCGAAGCTCCTCCGCAGCGCGTTGGAACAAAGAGCGCCGCATGCACCCACGGGTCCGAGTGCCGCGGTCGAGAGGACGAAGAGAAGCTCCCCACGCGCGGCGAGCCGGCCGGCCCGCCGAAGCCGAGTGAGCCAGAGAACCAACGTTGCGGCCACGGCCACATGCGCGAGCAAACCGGTTCCCACCGCGCTCGGATTGAGCACGACCATCCAGGCCAGGCCGATTTCCACGGCGCTGGCGACCAGAACGATGGCCATGGCGACAAGGCTGGATGTGAGCGGCTCGGGGGTCGATTGGGGAACTGCCTGCTCGCGTCGGATCGGGCCGGCAACGGCAGCGCTGCTGGCTGTGCTGGTCAGGGCGGTCACAGCGGCACCACCACATGGCTGATCGAACCTTTGTGCCCGGCCTCGGAAAGCTCCTGTGCCAGTCTGCGCACGAACACCTTCATGACGGCTTCGCCGGCGGCACGCCCTGCTCCCGGCAGGAGCACCGCGAAGCCGGAATCATCGGTGCGGTAGTTGAAGCACGGCTGGGTCGAATCGAGCACCTGCCGCGCCACGACGGCGACCGCCTGCTTGACCAGGATCTCGCCCCGCGGATCGCCGCCCCCTTCGTCATCGACGCTCAAGTACATCACGGACGCATCGAACCCGATGCACTGTGAGAGCTGATGCAGCGATTCGCGTTGGCGCTCGAACAGCGCGGGCGGCAGCAAGTTGCCCTGCGGTGAATCAGAGGCTTGTTTCTGCAGGCTCTCGACCTTCTCGGCATTCGCCAGCGCCGCTCCGATCCATGCGCAGAGGGTGCGAAAGTTCCGGATGCTCGTAGGATGCAGATCGAGAAATCCGATCGCCTCGATCTTGAGCATGCCCACGAATTCGCCGCTGTCGGCATTCACGATCGGACCCGCCATGACACCACTGTCGCGCAGCAGCGGTTCGTCGGCCGTATCGGCGATCGACAGGAAGCGTCGGTCGGTCACGATGGCGTGAAACAACGGAGCCGACGCGTCGATCCGGGCGTCAAAGTGGTCGTCGTCCGTCCAGCCCTCGTGCATCGCCGCTTCAAGCTGCGACCCACTCAGAAGGTAGAGGGAGAACTTCTGCGGGTTCATCACGGTACGCACCAGTTCGCCGACGCCGAGCAGTACGTCGCCCACGGTGTGCTTTTCGATCGACAGCCAGGCGTTGTAGATGGCGCTCACCGTGAGCAATTGGGACGCCACGCGCGCTTCGAGATGATCCCTCTGCTGGTGCAGCCGCTCGGAAGCCTCGGTGACGATGCGCAAGTGCTCCCGAGACTTTTCCAGTTCTTCTTCGAGCGAGGCAAGCCGGCGACGAAAAGCACTCTGGATCTGCCCGAGCACCAGCGCACCGATGCACCAACCCAGCGGCAAGAGAGTCGAGCGCAGCAACCAGGAGTAGGTGTCCTCTCCGATGCCGGGTTCCGGCAGTTGGCCCAAGAGAAGTGCGACAGTGGCGAGCGCCGCCGCGGCGAGCCCCTCCGAGATGCCGTAGTAGCTCGACGTCACAAGCACGACGATCCAGAACGGATGCGGCACGACCCCCGAGAATCGGTCGCCCGCTCCCCAGAAAGCGTCAATGGCCAGCGCCAGGGCAAGGAAAGCAGCAATTTCCAGCAGCGCGTCGACCCGTACGCCGAGGAACCGCGGCGGCGGCGCCGATCCCGCGCTTTCGACCTTTGATGCGCGGCGCAAGCCGGTGAACGGCAGACGATATGACAAGGCGGACATGATCTTCAAAATTGGAATTGCGCCCATGCACCGATCGAGTCGGTCGTTCCGCGCGAGCGGCCGATGTTGCGCACGTGGCTCGCCCTGAGCTGCGCGCTGAATGCGCCGCGCGCCCAGCCCAGCGCCAATGCTGCGATCGGTCCACTGCCCCCGAAGCGGTCTTTGCCGGCGCCGGCGTAGCCGTTGACGCTGAATGCGCCGCCGCCCAGCCGTTCGCCGAAGCTTCGGCTGTAGCCAAGCGTCGCGATGTGAACTTCTCGGTCGCGCAACGGCAGCGGCTCGAATTGCAGGCCGGTCGAGGTGCGATAGCTATCAAGACGCTGCACGTATTCGGCGTCGAGCCCGTAAGCGACGGAAAGACCCGCCACGCCGGCCAAGCCGGTGTAGCGCAGTTCCGCCGAAGCCGTGCTACTGCGCCCGACGCTGTCGTTGCCGGAAAAGCCATAGCGGTTCAGCCCGAGGTCGGCGCGGCCGGTGAGGCCGCCGCCGAAGCGCTGGTTGCGTGCCACCGCGATGCGATCGCGCCAGGCCCGATCGACGATGCCTTCGATGTAGTCCCAGTTGAGGCGGTGGTATTCGACTGTGCCGCTGGTCGATCCCCAGTCATCCGGCTGGCGGCGCAGCAGGCCGAGGCCCACGGTACCGCCACCGCCGAACATCGAGCCGACAGTAACAGCGCCATCGAGTGCGTCGTGCTGCAGCGAGAAATCGATGCGTTCGCGGTGCCCGGAAAACGGTTGCAGCGCACCGCTGGTGCGGCGCACTGCAGCGGTATGAACGGATGCGGCTTCGACGCCAAGGCTCATGCGCCAGGCCTCGTTGATCCGCGCCATCGCCTTGATGCCGCCGAGGTCGATCGTCACCGGCGACACGATGTCGCCGCCATGGCTTTCGCGGTGTTCAGCGTCCAGTCGCACGTTGCTGCCATGCTCGCGGTCGACGGCGGCGGCCGCTTCCGCCAAGACCGGATCGCCGCCGCTCAACGCGGCTGCCTCTCGATAGAGCTGGACACTGCGGCGCCAGCGACCGGCCTGCCCTTCGACCTGCGCCAGGCCG
>JBDTRV010000473.1:0-2967 GCA_039931475.1 Burkholderiales bacterium
ATGCCTCGCTGGCCATCGTCGAACAGGAGCAGGAGCAGGCCTGCGACCTGATCGTGATCGGCAAGCACGGCCGCAGCATGGTCGAAGAGCTGTTGGTCGGCAGCGTGACCAGCCACGTTCTGGCCGAATCGGCGGGCGACGTGCTGGTGTCGAACTCGACCAACGGTTGAAGCTTCTGGGGTGAACACCATGCGCTATCTCGCACTCGCGACCGACTACGACGGAACGCTGGCAACGGACGACACAGTGTCCGAACACGCAGTGCACGCCCTGGAGCGCCTGAGGGTTTCCGGCCGGCGCGCCATTCTGGTCACCGGTCGCCGGCTCGATGAGCTGCTGACGGTCTGCTCCTGCGTGCGCCTGTTCGACCTGGTCGTGGCCGAAAACGGTGGGGTCGTCTACAACCCTTCGACGCGCGAGCAGACCTGCCTTGCCGATCCGCCGTCCAACCGGTTCGTGCAGCAGTTGCAAAGCCGCGGGGTTGAGCCGCTCGAGGTCGGGCAGGTGCTGGTGGCAACGCTGGGGCAGCACCGCCGGGCAGTTCAGGACGTGATCTGGGATCTGGGCCTGGAAGCGCAGGTGATCGGCAACCGCAACGCGGTGATGGTGCTTCCGGCCGGCGTCAACAAGGCGAGCGGGCTCGAATACGCATTGCGCCAGCTCGGCCTTTCGCGGCATGAAGTGGTGGGCATCGGCGATGCTGAGAACGACCATTCGTTCCTGCGGCGCTGCGAGTGCGCGGTGGCGGTGGGCAACGCCGCAGCGTCCACCCGCGAGATCGCGGCCATCGTCACGACCGCCGAGAACGGCAATGGAGTGGTCGAACTGATCGATGAGCTGATCGCCAACGACCTGCAACGAACCAGCGGAGCGCTGCCGCAAAACCTGATTCTGCTGGGAAGCCGCGACGACACGGCCCCGGTCCACCTGCAGCCCTATGGCCACAACCTGCTCGTGGCCGGCCCTTCCGGTTGCGGCAAGTCCACGCTCACCGCCGGCATCATCGAGCGGCTGATCGAGAAGGACTACCAGGTCTGCGTGGTCGATCCCGAGGGCGACTATGGAACGCTGCGCAATCTGGTCGCTCTAGGCAACCAGTGGCGCGCCCCTAGCGTGAGCGAGGTGCTGTCGATCCTCGAGGATCCAAAGGTCAACCTGAGCGTCAACCTGCTCGGCATTCCGCTGCAAGACCGGCCGGGATTCTTCGCGCAACTGATCCCAAACCTGCAAGCCATGCGCGCCCGCACCGGCCGGCCGCACTGGCTGGTGCTGGATGAGGCGCACCACATGCTGCCCGTCACCTGGGGACACACCGCGTCGGTGCTGCCCCTGCGTCTGCAGGACACGATTCTGGTCACGGTCCATCCCGATCACATGGCTCCGGCGATTCTCGATGCCATCGACATCGTGGTGGCGATCGGCCATTCGCCGGACCGCACGATGGGCAAGTTCGCCGAGGCGACGCACCAACCGCTCGCATGGCCGGAGGGCCTGATCTGGCAACCTGATCGCGTCGTCGTCTGGTTCCTGCGCGGCGCGGAACCGCCGTTTCCGATGCGGACCGAGCGCGGGCGGTCCGAGCGCCTGCGGCACCGCCGCAAATACGCGGAAGGCCATCTGCGCTGGCACAGCTTTTACTTCCGCGGCGAAGGCGGCCATCACAACCTGAAGGCGCAGAACCTGGCGGTTTTTTGCCAGATCGCGCAAGGCATAGACGAGGCGACCTGGACGTTTCACCTGCGCCGCGGCGACTACTCGAGCTGGTTCCGCCACGCGATCAAGGACGAATACCTTGCCGATGAGGCAGAGCGGGTCGAGCGCCGCGCCGACCTCACGCCCTGGCAATCGCGCGAGGCTATCAGGGAGTTGGTGAACGCGCGCTACACGTTGCCCGAGTAGCCACCACCTGCAATCAATACGACTTCGGCAACCCGAGCACCTTCTCCGCGATGAAGTTCAAGATCATCTGCGGACTGACCGGCGCGATGCGCGGGATGTAGCTCTCGCGCAGCAGGCGTTCCACGTGATATTCGCGTGCATAACCCATGCCCCCCAAGGTCATCACCGCGTTGTGACAAGCCTCCTGCGCGGCCTCGGCGGCCAGGAACTTGGCGGTGTTCGCTTCCGCGCCGCAGGGCTTGCCGGCGTCGTACAGCGCGGCCGCGTGCAGCACCATCAAATCGGCCGCTTCGAGCTGCATCCAGGCACGCGCGAGCGGATGGGCAACGCCCTGGTTCTGGCCGATCGGGCGGCCGAACACCACGCGCTCCTTCGCATACTGCGTGGCCAGCCGCAATGCGGCGCGGCCCAGTCCGACAGCCTCCGCGGCGATCAACACGCGTTCCGGATTCAGGCCGTGCAGGATGTACGAAAAGCCCTTGCCCTCCTCGCCGATCCGGTCGCCTGCCGGCACCACGAGGCCATCGATGAACAGCATGTTCGAGTCCACCGCCGCGCGGCCCATCTTGTCGATCGCGCGCACCTCGACCTTGCTGCGATCGAGCGCGGTGTAGAACAGCGAAAGGCCCTCGGTCGGCTTCGTGACCTGATCGAGCGGCGTGGTGCGCGCGAGGATCAGCATGCGGTCCGCGACTTGCGCGGTCGATATCCAGATCTTGCGGCCAGTAATCACGTAGCCGTCGTCCTGCCGCACCGCGCGGGTCTTGAGACGCGTCGTGTCCAGCCCCGCATCGGGTTCGGTCACGGCAAAACACGCCTTCTCCCGGCCATCGATCAGCGGCGGCAGAAAGCGCGCCTTCTGCTCTTCGGTGCCGAACACCACGACCGGGTTCAGGCCGAAGATGTTCATGTGGATCGCGGACGCGCCGCTCATGCCCGCGCCCGATTCGCTGATCGTGCGCATCATGAGCGCCGCTTCCGTAATGCCCAGCGCTGCGCCGCCCTGTGTTTCCGGCATCGCGATGCCGAGCCAGCCGGCGTCGGCGATGGCGCGGTGAAACTCGTGCG
>JBDTRV010000474.1:0-2966 GCA_039931475.1 Burkholderiales bacterium
TCGCGCGTTCGATGATGCGGCCCCAGCGCGCCACCTCGTTCTTCAACAGCGCGGTGGCTTGGTCGCGGGTGGAAGACTGCGGCTCGACGTTCAGCGCGCGCAAACCTTTTGCCACTTCGGGCGACTCGATCGCGGCAACCACCGCCTGGTTCAGCCGATCCAGCACCTCGGGCGGCGTTTTCGCGGGCGCGGCGAGCGCATTCCACGACGAGGCGACGAGGCCGTCGACGCCGCTTTCCTTCGCCGTCGCCACATCCGGCAGCGCGGCCGAACGCTTGTCGCCCATGACGACCAACGCATGCATCGCATCGCCCTTGATCTGGCTCATGAGTGGCGCGAGGATTTCCACCCCCACGTCGACCTGTTTGCCGCGCAGCGCCTGCACCAGCGCCGGCGTGCCGTTGAACGGCACGATCTGCGCGTCGATGTTGGTGCTGCTCTTGAACAGCTCGGCCACCAGGTTCTGCGTGCTGCCGATGTTGATGGTGCCGATGTTGAGCTTGCCCGGATTTATTCGCGCGAATGCGACCAGTCCGGCAAGCGTCGTGTAGGGCGAGTCCTTCGGCACCAGCAGCGCAATGTCGAAGGAGCCGAGCGTGGAGATCGGCGCGAGGTCAGCGACGGTGTCGAATGGCAGCGAATTGAATAGGCCGGCGCTGACCGCGTTGCCATTGGACATGAGGAGCAGGGTGTAGCCGTCCGGCGCGGCCTTGGCCACCGCGTCGGTCGCGACCACGCCGCCGGCGCCGGGCTTGTTCTCGATCACGACCGGCTGGCCCAGGGATTCGCTCATGTGCTTGCCAACGGTGCGCACCGTGAGATCCGCGACGCCGCCGGCGCCGAACGGCACGACGATCTTGATCGGCTTGGTCGGAAAGGTTTGGGCTTGCGCGATGGACGCTGACGCCAACAGCGCGAAGGCGAACGACAAGCCGCCGAACAGCCGCGAGCAACTCATGTTGAACATGTTTTTTCCTCCTCCAGGGACAAAGTCAGTCGAGCAGCGGGCTAAGCCGCTGTGTATAGCCGCTGGCCTGCTCGTAAGCCTGGCCAAGCTGCAGCACTTCGAAATCGGCGCGCGGGCGGCCGATGATCTGCAAGCCGTTCGGTAGCCCGGCCGCACCGAAGCCGGCGGGCACGTTGAGCGCGGGCAAACCGGCCATCGTCGCGCCGATCACCACTTCCATCCAGCGATGGTAGGTGTCCATTGGCTTGCCATCGATGGCTTTGGGCCAGTCGAGCTTCGCGTCGAACGGAAACACCTGCGCGGACGGCAGCACCAGAAAGTCGAAGCGCTCGAACAATGAGAGCAGCGCCTGATACCAGGCCGAGCGAGCGACCATCGCCTTGTACACATCGGATCCGGCCAAGCCCAGTCCGTTCTGGATTTCCCATTGCGCCTCGGGCTTCATTAGCGCACGCAGCTTCGGGTCGGCAAACGGCCCGCTCCAGACTCCGGCGACCTGAAATCCGCGCAGCACGAGCCACGCCTGCCAGAGCCGGTCCATTGAAAAACCGGGCGCGGCCGCTTCGACGGTGCAGCCGACAGTCTTGAAGTGCTCGAGCGCGCCGCGGCACAGCTCCATCACCCCGGGTTCGGTTGGCAGGTAGCCATTGAAATCGCCGAGCCAGCCAATGCGCGTGCCCTTGAAGTCGCGACCGAGCGGTTGCGCAAAAAGCGCGGGATCATCGCCGAGTGACAGCGGCACGCGCGGGTCGTATCCCGCCTGCACCGACAGCAGCATCGCGACGTCCGCCACCGTGCGCCCCATCGGCCCCTCGGTGCCAAGCTGGTTGCAAAAAACCTCCGGGCTCGGGCCGTAAGGCACGCGGCCGAGCGATGGCCGAAAGCCGAACACGTTGTTCCAACCGGCCGGGTTGCGCAGCGATCCCATCATGTCGCTGCCGTCGGCCACCGGCAGCATGCGAAGCGCGAGCGCCACCGCCGCGCCGCCGCTCGATCCACCGGCGCTCTGGCCCGGATCGAACGCATTGCCGGTGGTGCCGTAAACCGGGTTGTAAGTGTGCGAGCCAAGGCCCATTTCGGGCGTGTTGGTCTTGCCAATGAAGATGGCACCGGATCGGCGCATCCGTTCGATCACGACCGCATCGCTCTTGGGCACCTTGTTCGCAAGAATCGGCGAGCCCATCGTGGTGACCATGCCCGCGACGTTCGCAAGATCCTTTGGCGCGAGTGGAAAGCCGTGCATCCACCCCAGCCGCTCGCCGCGCGCGAGCTGTGCATCGCGCTCGTCAGCTTGCCGCAGCAGGTTCTCGCGATCCTGCCGCGCGACGATCGCATTGACCTTTGGATTCAACCGGTCGATCTGGGCGAGGTGGGCCGTCATCACTTCACGGCACGAAACCTGACGCGCCGCGATGCGGCGGGCAAGTTCGATCGCGCTCCAGCCGGTCAGGGCCTCGTCGTGTTGGTCTTTCATGCGGGCATCTTAGAGCGTGCCCCGGCTTGAAGACGCTCTCAAATGAAACCGAAACTCGCACCGGCACGACGCGGGAAGCCGGTGGCACGAATCTCGCTCAAGCAGTGGCATCACCAACTTCCGGGGTGCCACCGCACCAAGATCGTGAACAACGTCAAGACATTCCTCAAATCAGGGCATGGGCCGACCCTTTTCGCCTCATTCCTGTACTTCGACTTCACCTTCGCGGTCTGGGTGTTAAACGGCGCCATGGCACCTTTCATCAGCGAGTCCTTCGGACTGAACGCGGCGCAGAAGGGCTTCATGGTTTCGGTGCCGATCCTGGCCGGCGCGTTGATGCGGTTTCCGCTCGGCGTGCTCGCCCAATACATCGGCCGCAAAAACGCCGCCATGGTCGAGATGGGCCTGATCGCGCTCGCGCTGATGTTCGGTTTCTTCTTCGTCGACACCTACAACGAAGTGATCGCGATGGGCGTGCTGCTCGGCATCGCGGGCGCGAGCTTCGGCGTGGCGCTGTCGCTCGGC
>JBDTRV010000475.1:0-2964 GCA_039931475.1 Burkholderiales bacterium
ACAATTCGAGCATGAGCGTGCGGTGAACGCTGAAAAACCATGTAAAGCTGGCCGTCTTGCGTCAGGTCATCGACATAGCGGCCCTCGCCGCGCAGCAGCTTTTCGTCCTCGACTCTGCGCACCTCGCGGCCGCTGCCGAAGCGGGTAGCGGTGTTGTCGGGGGAAGTGGTCGGGTTCATCTTTGTTGCCTCTGATGGTTTTGGTCAGTGCAGAGTACTCCGCGAAACCGCCCTCGAGCTCGCCAGAAAATCCAGCACCAGCCCATCGAATTGCTCCGGCGCTTCAAGCTGCATCAAATGACCGATGCCGCGCATCTCGGCATAGCTGCAACCATCGATCGCGTCGGCCATGGCTTGCAGCACGGCGGGTGGCGCCTCGGTGTCGAACTCGCCGGCGACGATCAAGGTGGGCACGCGGATCGACTGGAGCGCATTGGCGCGGTCGAAGTCGGCCGATGCCTGCAACGCGCGGCGCCAGACCAACGGGTTGACCTGCGCCATGCAGTTGGCCGCCAGTTGCACGCCTTCGGGCAGCGACGCCGGGCCGATCAATCGCGGGATCAGGGTGGCGGCGAACTCCTCCATGCTCTTGCCCGCGTCAAGTGGAGCATTGTGCAGCGCCAGGAAATCGGCGCGCCAAGCCTCGGCTTCCCGCATTGACGAAACGCCGGCGGGAAGGCAGCGCGACGGCGCGCCACACAGGATCAGCCGGTTCACCAAATCGGGCCGACGCGCAGCCAGTTCCTGCGCGACCATGCCGCCCATGCCGTGCCCGATCACGCTGACGCTGGTCACTCGCAATGCCTCGATCAACCCCACGCAGCTTTGCGCGAGCGCCTTGAAGTTGTATGGCTCCACTGGCGCGCTGCGGCCGTAGCCTGGCATGTCCCAGGCCACGGCGCGATAACCGGAGAGCGCGAAGCTCTCGACCTGCGGCGCGAACGCGAGGTGGTTAGCGCCGATGTCGTGCAGCATCAATACGGTGGGACCGGAGCCGAGAGTGGTGAAGGCGGGCAGCGAAAGCATCCCGCTCATCATGCCTTGCGCGGCCAGCAGCACAGCCCTCGCGCCGCGTCGGGTAAATTGCGACCATGCCCGTGCGCAAAGCCCAAGCCCCCCGCTTTTCGACGGATGAGTTTCGCGCGTCGCTCGCGATGTTCGCGACCGGCGTGACGATCGTGACCGCGCGGGCGGTCGATGGATCGCTGGTTGGCCTCACGGCCAGCTCGTTCAACTCGGTGTCGCTCGTGCCGCCGTTGGTGCTCTGGAGCCTGGCGACCGCCGCCGCCTCGATGGCGGTGCTGCGCGAAGGCTCGCACTACGCGATCAACATCCTCGCGGCCGGTCAGGTGGAGCTGGCCGATCGCTTCGCGTCGCGCGATGCCGATCGCTGGGCCGGCGTCGACTTCACCGAAGGCACGACCGGCGCGCCGCTGCTCACCGGCGCGGCCGCCACGTTCGAATGCTTCAACCGCAGCCGCTACATCGAGGGCGACCATGTGATCTTCGTCGGCGAGGTCGAGCGCTGCCAGCACCGCGCCGGCGCCTCGCCCCTGCTGTATCACGGCGGGCGCTTTTATACCGAGCATCCCTTATGAATCCCACCCCCAAGCTTCGCTCACTTCGTTCGGCTCTCGCCCGCCCCCTTGCAAGGGGCGACGCCAGTGGCCGGGCGAAGCCCGCTTTACGGCGTCTGCTTGAATCGGCCGCGTCTTTTTCAGTCGGCGCGAGTGGCGCGCGCGCCGCTTCACGTCCATGCCTCGGCCGACCTGGCGCCGGCGCCATGCGGCTTCATGCGTCGTGGATTCCGCGCCCGGCCATCGAGCAACCTGAATGACCCAAGCGTCGATCCCTGCGCCGGTGCCGCGCGGCCGGCAGGAGCATCTGGACGGCCTGGCGGTCTCGTTGCTGCTCGGCTGCTGCCTGTTCTGGGGCTTTCAGCAGGTGCTGGTGAAGGCGACCATTGCCGAAGTCGCGCCCGTGTTTCAGGCCGCGATCCGCTTTGCCGGCGCGACCTTCTTGCTGTGGTTGTGGTGCGTCTGGCGCGGCGTGCGGCTGTTCGGGCGCGACGGCACGCTCGGCGCCGGGTTGGCCGCCGGCGCGCTGTTCGCGGCCGAGTTCGCGTGCATGTATGTCGGGCTGCAGTACACCAGCGCGTCGCGCCTCACGGTGTTTCTCTACACCTCGCCGTTCTGGGTGGCGGCCCTGCTGCCGCTGTTCGTGCCGGCCGAGCGCATGCGCGCCGGCCAATGGATCGGCATGGCGCTGGCGTTCGCTGGTGTCGCGTTCGCGCTACGCGACGGGTTTCGCGCGAGCAGCCCGCCGCTGCAGTGGTTCGGAGATTTGCTCGCGATCGCCGCTGGCATGCTGTGGGGCCTTACCACCGTCGTGATCCGCTCGACGTCGCTCGTTCGCGTGTCGGCCGAAAAGCTGCTGTTCTATCAGGTGGCGCTGAGCAGCGCGGCGCTGCCTTTGCTGTCGCTCGCATTGGGCGAGGCCTGGGTCTGGCAGTTCAGCGCGTTCGCCGCGACCTCGCTCTTTCTGCAGGCGGCGATCGGCGCCTTCGCCAGCTATCTGGCGTGGATGTGGATGCTCGGCTACTACCCGGCGACGAAGCTTTCGGTGTTCTCGTTTCTGACGCCGGTGTTCGCGCTGGTGATCGGTGCAATGTGGCTCCACGAGCGGATCTCGCCGAGCCTGCTGGTGGCGATGGTGCTGGCGGCGCTCGGGATCGTGCTGGTCAATCGCAAGCCGCGCCGGGTTACGGCGCAACGGCAGCAGTAGGTTCTCGCGGCGCCTTTTTTCCGACGCCCGCGCCGCGGTGCCGGTTCGAATCAATCACGGTGCTTGCCATGCCCTTTGCCGCGATGCTTTTCGCCATGCTCGCGATACCGGTCGTGTTTGTCTTTGTTTTTGGGGCGCCTCCGCTCCCCATCATTGAGCGATCCGTGTCTGTAATGTTCGC